>JAQTOJ010000038.1 GCA_028713395.1 Dehalococcoidales bacterium
GGCATCACCCTCAAAGCCCTTTATCCGCACACTGAAGTGCACATGGCAGATAAGGATGCCCTGGTCGTGGATTATGCCCGGCAAAACGCGGCGCTAAATTCCCTTTCAACCGTCCAGGTTTACGGCAGCCTAGGCTACGAAAACCTGACCGCCCATGATTTTGATCTGATCATCTCCAACGTTCCTGCCAAGGCAGGCGAGCCGGTCATCCGGCGCCTGCTGGAAGACGCCGTGCATCACCTGGCGCCGGAGGGGCAGGCGGCCGTCGTCGTCATTAAAGACCTGGCGGACACCGTCAACAAAATGCTCTCTGCCAACGCCAACATCCAGATCATCCGCCAAAAAGACCGCCCGGGACATACCGTCTTGCAATATAAGTTTTTAGATTATGCGCCAACCGCCCAAACGGATAATCAGGCTTTTTATAGCCGTGGGGTACAAGATTTTGAAGTAGAGAAATTTGTTTATAAACTGGAAGGGGCTCACGGACTGGAAGAATTCGGGGAATTAAATTACGCCACGAAACTGCTCCTGGACGTCATGGCGGAACGCCCGCCGAAAACAGTGAACAATTGTATTGTTCTTAACCCCGGCATCGGCCACCTTGCCGTGGCGGCTTTTCAACAATTCCACCCGCAGAATATCGTTGTTGTAGACCGCGACCTCTTAAGCTTACGTTTTACCGCAAAAAATCTGGCGCTTAACGGTTTTATACCGGAGAACCTCAAACTGTTACACCGGGCGGGATTTGCCCCGGATGAGACGGGGGCAGCAGAACTAATAGTTGGTATTTTGCGGGAGGATGAGGGGGTGGCGCCGGTGGCGGCCGCCATTGCCCAAATGGTCAACGCGCTGGCGGCGAAAAGCACCCTTATCCTGGCGGGCACCTCCACAGGTATCACGCGGGTGGCATTAACGCTGGCGGATGATGTAAGATTAAAAGAACTGACACGCCGGAAATACCGTGGTTTCAGCGCCGTTGCCTACAAGCTGCAATAATGGTCAGATTTCGGCAACCGTTTATCCGCCAATCCCTTGCCCCCTGATTTGAATCTTGACAGCCTACCTTTAAGTCTGATATTATAACTATTTGTGCTCGCTTGTACGCAAAATACACCGGCAACTTGAGTTAAAAATCTCAAAATAGTTGCGCTAAAAAGATGAGCTCCGGCTCATCTTTTCAATTGTAAGCACAGGAGGACAACTTGCCGACAGTTAATCAGCTCGTGAGAAAAGGGCGCAGAGAAAAGACTGAAAAGTCCAAAGCTCCGGCCTTGCATTTTAATCTCAACGTTTCCAAAAACAAAATGAAATGGGGCGCGGGCGCGCCGCAGAAACGCGGTGTTTGCACCCAGGTAAAAACCATGACCCCCAAGAAACCGAACTCCGCCTTGCGCAAAATCGCCAGGGTGAGACTCTCCAACGGCATCGAAGTCACCGCTTACATTCCCGGTGAAGGGCACGAATTACAGGAACACTCCGTGGTGCTGGTCAGAGGCGGTAGGGTCAAAGACCTGCCCGGTGTTCGTTACCACATCATCCGCGGCGCGCTGGATACCACCGGTGTGCAGAACCGCAAGAGGGGACGCTCCAAATATGGCGCCAAACGTCCCAAGGCAAACGCGGAGGCTTAGGAGGAAATATGGCACGGCGTTCCCGCACTATCAGACGAGCAATAGTATCACCGGATGCGAAATTTCAGAACATCACGGTGGAAACTTTTATTAACAAGATTATGAACCGCGGCAAGAAAAGCACCTCTGAGAAAATTGTCTACGGCGCTTTTGAAATCATGACCGCCCAGGGTTCCAAAGACCCCGTGACCGATATGGAGACGGCTATCAAGAACGTTACTCCCCAGGTCAAGGTCAAGAGCCGCCGCGTTGGCGGCGCCAACTATCAGGTGCCGGTGGAAGTTCCCCCGGCCGTCGGGCTGTCACTGGCTTTACGCTGGTTGATAGATTCCGCCCGCACCAGAAGCGGCAAATCGATGGCGGAAAAACTCGCCGCCGAACTCAGCGATGCCGCCAAAAATCAGGGCTCCGCGGTAAAGAAACGCGAAGACACCCACAAGATGGCGGAGGCTAACCGCGCCTTTGCTCACTATCGGTGGTAAGCAGGGGAGGATTAAAATTAATCCGGTAATTGCACTTAAGGATAAAGCTATGTCCAGAACAATTCCTCTGGAAAAAATTAGAAATATTGGCATCATCGCCCACATTGACGCTGGTAAAACGACGATTACCGAGCGCATTCTCTATTACACCGGCGTTACCTACAAGATCGGTGAAGTCGATCAGGGTACCACCGTCATGGATTTCGGTGAAGAAGAGAGAAAGCGCGGTATCACCATTAGCTCAGCGGCAACTACGGCTCACTGGAAAGATATTCAGATTAATATTATCGATACCCCCGGACATGTTGATTTCACCGCCGAAGTCGAACGCAGTTTACGCGTCCTCGATGGCGGCGTTGTTTTGTTCGATGCTGTGCAAGGCGTTGAATCCCAATCGGAAACCGTCTGGCGTCAGGCTGACCGCTACCATGTGCCCCGTATCTGTTTCGTTAATAAAATGGAACGGGTCGGCGCTGATTTCTACCGCACCATCAGCATGATCGAAGATCGTTTACACTCAAAAGCCCTCGCCGTACAGATTCCTATCGGCGCTGAAGGCGAATTCCAGGGTGTTATCGATCTGCTCGAACAACACGCCTGGGGCGGCGATGCCGATCGTGACAAACCCTTGACCACCGTTGAAATTCCGGCGTCCCTCACCGCCAAAATGGTGGAAATGCGTCACAAACTGATCGAACAAGTTGCCGAACTGGATGACACCATACTCTCCAGCTATCTTGACGGTAAAGAAATCTCCCTTGAAGAATTGAAAGCCGCTTTACGGCGTATCACCATTGCCAACAAAGGTGTGCTCGTCCTCTGCGGCAGCGCTTTGAGTAATCGCGGCGTTCGTTTGTTATTGGATGCCGTTAACGAATATTTACCTTCACCGGCGGATATGCCCCCTGTCAAAGCGATCAATGTGAAAGACAATACAGAGACCGTGCGCACCGCCAGTGATGAAGAACCCTTCACCGCGTTAGCGTTCAAGGTGGTCACCGATCCCTTTGTCGGGAGACTGGTTTACTTCCGGGTCTATTCCGGGCAGATTAAAGTGGGTGACCAGATCACCAATTCCACCCGCAGTAAACCCGAACGTATCGGGCGTTTGTTCCTGATGCACGCCAACCGTCGTGAAGAAATAGAGGTTGCCGAAACCGGCGCCATCGTTTCTACCTTAGGTTTGAAGAGCACCTTCACCGGCGATACCCTGTGCAGCCAGCAATCCCCGGTATTATTGGAATCCATTTCTTTCCCGGAGCCCGTCATCTCCATCGCCATCGAACCGCGTTCCCGCGCCGATCAGGACAAAATGGGCGAGTCTCTGAGAAAGCTTACTGAAGAAGACCCCACTTTTAAAGTGAATTATAGTGAAGAAACCGGGCAGGTCGTGGTGGCCGGCATGGGCGAACTCCACCTGGAAATCATCGTCCACCGCTTGCTCAGCGAATTCGGTGTTTCCGCCAAAGTGGGCAACCCGAGAGTTGCTTATAAAGAAACCATCACCAAAGCGGCGGAAGCCGAAGGCAGATTCGTCCGTCAGTCCGGCGGACGCGGTCAGTATGGTGATGTTTGGCTCAAGGTTGAACCCGCCGGTCAAGGCGTCGGCTATGAATTCGTAGATGCGATTAAAGGCGGCGCCGTGCCCCGCAACTTCGTCTCCGCCATTCAGAACGGCGTCAAAGAAGCCGTGGAAACCGGTGTTGTCGCCGGCTATCCCTTGATCGATGTTAAGGTCACCGCCTTCGACGGCAGCTACCACGAAGTCGATTCCTCCGAACTTGCCTTCAAAATGGCCGGTTCCATCGGTTTGAAAGCGGCCGTCCGTAAGGCGAACCCGGTCATTCTCGAACCGATCATGAAACTTGAAGTCGTTTCACCCAAAGAATTTATGGGTGATGTTATCGGCGATATTTCCGCCAAGAGGGGACACATCGAATCCATTGATAACCAGCGCGATTTTGTCATCGTGCAGGCCTTGATTCCCCTTTCGGAAACCTTCGGTTATACCACCAGCCTGCGCTCCCAGACACAGGGACGCGCCACCCATACGCTAGAGTTCAACAGCTATCAGGAAATACCCGCCTTCCTGGCCAAAGAAGTAATAGAAAAAGCAGGAACAACCGACTATGTCTAAGCAAAAGATCCGTATTAAAATCAAAGGTTTTGACCACAAAGTTGTCGATCAGTCTGCGCAACAGATTGTCGAAACTGTCGAGCAAACCGGCGCTGTCGTGGTCGGCCCGATACCGCTCCCCACCCGCATCGAGAAGTTCAGCGTCAACCGCGCTACGTTCATTGATAAGAACTCCCAGGAGCAGTTCGAGGTCCGCACCCACAAACGCCTCATCGACATCGTGGAAACTACCTCGAAGACGATCGATTCTCTGACCAAGCTGAATTTGCCGTCAGGCGTCGAGTTAGATATCAAATTATAAGCTAGAGGCTAATGGCTGATAGCTATTAGTAGAATTAAAACCGGGATGGATGAAATGATTCCAGGAATTATCGGTAAAAAATTAGGAATGACACAGGTTTTTAACGTTAACGGCAAGGTCGAGGCTGTAACCGTAATTGAAGCTGGGCCATGCACCGTAACACAGGTCAAAACACCTGCCAAAGAGGGTTACGCCTCCGTGCAGCTAGGTTTTGGCGTGGCGAAACACATCACCAAACCCGAGCAGGGGCATCTTAAAGAACTGGGCAAGTTCAAATACCTGCGCGAATTCAGAGCCGATGATGTCGCCGCCATCAAGGTTGGGGATAAGATTGATGTCAGTCAGTTCCAGCCGGGTGAAATTATCAATGTTACCGGTGTATCCAAGGGTAAAGGCTTCGCCGGCGGTGTGAAACGTCACGGTTTCCACGGCGGCGGCAAAACCCATGGCCAATCAGACCGCCACCGCGCTCCGGGCGCCATTGGTTCTACCACTACTCCGGGTAGGGTGCTCAAAGGTCTGCGCATGGCAGGGCATCTGGGTGACGAACAGGTCACCGTGCGTAAGCTCAAGGTCTATCAGGCTGACGTGGCAAAGAATTTGCTCATCGTCAAAGGGGCTTTGCCCGGCGCCAATAACGGCTTGTTAATAATCAGTAAGACGACAAAGAGGAAATAGTCATGCAGGTTCCATTATATAACCTGGCCGGAGAAGTAGTTGGCAACGTCGATATTAGCGATAGTATCTTCGGCGTGCCGCTGAACGAAGACTTGCTGCATCAGGCCGTCCTGAGACAGCAGGCGAATGCCCGGCAAGGCAATGCCAACACCAAGACCCGTGGCGATGTTAACGGGAGCACCCGCAAATTGTACAAACAGAAAGGCACCGGCAACGCCCGCGCCGGCGGTAGAAAATCACCCACCCGCAAAGGCGGCGGTTCGGTTTTCGGTCCGCATCCGCGCAGCTACCGTCAGGCTATGCCCAAGAAAATGGCGCAGCTCGCGTTAAAGATCGCGCTCTCCGCCAAAGCCACTGACGGCGAACTGAAGATTTTAGAATCTTTGGAACTGGCGGAAACCAAGACCCGCATCATGGCGGGCGTTCTGGACGCCTTGAAAGTGGAAAAGACCGCGCTGGTCGTCACCTCCGAAACCAACGCTAATGTGGTGAAATCCGCGCGCAATCTGCCCGGTATCAAAACCATGCCGGCCAGCATCTTGAATGTAAACGATATTCTCAGCCATAATACCCTCCTGATGGAAGTGGCCGCCGTACGCAAAGCCGAACAAATCTGGGGTACGGTTGCTGCCGGAGAAGATAACAATGCAAATGCATGAAATCATTAGAAAACCGTTGATTACGGAAAAGAACGCCGCCCTTCAGGCAGAAGGTAAATATGCCTTTGAAGTAGACAAGCGGGCGAACAAACTGCAGGTCAAACAGGCAGTTGAAGCCGGCTTCAAGGTTACCGTCACCGGCGTTAATGTCGTTAGCATGCGCGGTAAAGCAAAGAGAATGGGGCGACGCATGGTGCAGACCCCCAACTGGAAAAAGGCTGTGGTCACGCTCAAAGCAGGGGACAAGATAGACCTGTTTGAGAATGTGCAGTAGATAAGGGGAACTTAGATGGCGCTAAAATCATATCGTCCCACATCTCCCGGTAGAAGGTCCATGACCGGTTATACCTTCGATGAGATCACCCGGAGCACTCCGGAAAAGTCCCTGGTGGTTTCCAAGAAGAATAATTCCGGCCGTAACAACCGCGGTATCATTACCGTGCGTCATCAGGGCGGCGGTTCCAAAACCCGCATCCGCCTGGTGGATTTCAAACGGGATAAGTTAAATATTCCGGGTAAAGTAGCTACAATTGAATACGACCCCAACCGCACCGCCAGAATTGCCCTGGTGCACTATGCCGATGGCGAAAAACGTTACATCCTTTCGCCCGTGGGCTTAAGCGTTGGTGATACCATTATGGCCGGTGATCAGGCGGAAATCCGCCCCGGTAATGCCTTACCGTTAAAACTGATCCCCACCGGCACCATGATCCACAACGTTGAATTGACCAAGGGTAGAGGCGGTAAACTGGTCAGAAGCGCCGGCAATGCCGCGCAATTACTGGCCAAAGAGGGTGATTATATCCACATCCGTTTGCCTTCAGGCGAAATGCGCCTGATCCGCGCCGAATGCATGGCCACCATCGGCACGCTGGGCAATGAAGAACACTCCAGCATCAGCCTGGGTAAAGCCGGCCGCAGCCGTTATATGGGTATCCGTCCCAGTGTGCGCGGCTCCGCCATGACACCGCGTGACCATCCACATGGAGGCGGTGAAGGCAGAACGCCTGTCGGTATGCCCGGACCCAAGACTCCCTGGGGTAAACCGGCGCTGGGTTACAGAACTAGAGATAAAAAATACTCTGACCGACTGATCATCAGACGTCGGGGGAAGAAGTAAAATATGTCAAGGTCAACAAAAAAGGGACCGGCAGTAGACCAGAAATTATTAAAGAAAGTGCTGGCAATCAGCAAAACCAGTGACAAAACTGTGTTAAAAACATGGTCCCGCTGGTGCACCGTATTGCCGGAGATGATCGGGTTAACCATCGCCGTCCATGACGGCCGGCGCCATGTGCCCGTCTACATCACTGAAAATATGGTCGGCCACCGTCTGGGTGAGTTTGCGCCTACCCGCACCTTCCGCGGGCACACTATCAAGACGGAAGCTACTGAAAAAGCGCCCGCACCGGCTGCCGCGGCGGCGCCGGCTAAGAAAGCTTAGGGAGATACATGGAAAAGAAGTCTGTATCTAAAAATACCGGCATTTCGCCGAGAAAAATGAAAACTTTAACTGATTTGGTCAGAGGCAAATCCGTGAACGAGGCTCTGGATATCCTCAAATTCGCGGCCTCTCCCTATGGTCGGCTTGTCGCCAAAGTGGTAAAGGCAGCGGCATCCGATGCTGAAACTCAAGAGCAAGTTTCCAAGGATAACCTGAAGATTGTTGAAATCTACGCCAACGAAGCGCCCACCCTCAGACGGTTCAAAGCGCGTTCCCGCGGCCGGGCGAGTCCTGTTTTAAGACGCTCCAGCCATATTACCGTAGTCGTTGGAGACCAGGAGGTTTAATGGGACATAAAGTTCACCCCATAGGTTTTAGGGTCGGTGTCATCCGCGGTTGGGATGCCAAATGGTACGCGGATAAGCACTATGTCAACTACCTGCTGGAGGATGTCAAAGTGCGCCGGGCATTGCGCAAAATGTATCCTGACGCTGGTATTTCCCAGGTGGAAATTGACCGTCAGGCTAACAATGTAACCCTGACCATTCATACCGCCCGCCCCGGTATTCTTATCGGACGCGGCGGCCAGCGCGTGGATGAAATGCGCACCGGTCTGGAAAAACTCATTGGTAAAAAAATCCAGTTGAATATCCGTGAAATCCAGCAACCCGAACTGGATGCCTACCTGGTCGCCCGTTCCGTGGCCGATCAGATGGAACGGCGTGTTTCTTACCGCCGCGCCATGAAACAGGCAATGCAACGCACCATTCAGTCCGGCGCCAAAGGCATGAGAATCCGCTGCGCCGGTCGTTTAGACGGGGCTGAAATTGCCCGCAAGATCATCATGCACGAAGGACGCGTGCCCCTGCACACCATTCGCGCCGATATCGATTACGGCTTCACTGAAGCCGCCACCGTCATGGGACGCATCGGCGTCAAAGTCTGGGTGTATAAGGGTGATGTCCTCCCCAGTAAAGATGAAGAAGAAGCCGCGCCGGCAACCTCATCCGCTACCGTTGGTGATGCCCTGGCTCAAGCCACCGCCGCCACTGAAGCGGCGGCTGCCGCTAAAGCCGGCACGCCCGTAGAAGCCAAACCGGCCCGTCCCGTGCGCCGCGCGCCCAAAGCCAAAACTGAAACGTCTGAAGGCGCCGTGACCGCGGAAGAAACCCCCGCCGCTGCGGAAGACAAAGCCAAACCGGCAATCAAACGGACGGTACACCCCAAACCCGCCGCGGCGGCCGAAGCCCCGGCTGCCCCCGTTAAAAAAGTTGCCCGTCCGGCGGCTCCCAAAGCCAAAGAAACCAAGGTAGAATCTGCGGAAAAGCAGGGAGACAGCGATGCTACAACCTAAGCGTGTTAAATTTCGTAAAACCCACAAGGGACGCCGTAACGGCGCCGCCCACTCCGGTGACGTGGTGACCTTCGGCGAGTTCGGTCTGCAAGCAGAAGCGGCTTGCTGGATCACTGCCCGCCAGATCGAAGCCGCCCGCCGCGCCATTACCCATCACATCAAACGCGGTGGTAAAGTATACATTCGGGTTTTCCCGGATAAGTCCATTACCAAAAAGGCGGCGGAAACCCGCATGGGTTCCGGCAAAGGCGCGCCGGACCATTGGGTCGCCGTCATCAGACGCGGCCGGATCATTTTTGAAATGGGCGGTATTGATGAGTCGACTGCCAAGGAAGCCATGCGTCTGGCCGCCAACAAATTACCGTTACCCACGAAATTTGTCGCCAGAAAAACCACCGGTCTTGGCAGTATAACCAAGAGCAAGGAGCTAGAGACCGTTGAAAGCAAATGAAGTGCGTGCCCTGGGCATTGAAGAAATTAACAGACAGTTGAAAGACGCGTACAAAGAGTTGTTCGAACTCACGCTGAAATCAACTACCCGGCAACTGGCCAACCACCGCGAAATTCCGCGGGTGAAGAAACAAATTGCCGTGCTGAAAACAATTCTCCGTGAAAGAGAATTGAGCGAAAAATAACGCCGACCCTCGGTAAAAGGATTTAATTATGGCAGCAGTAAATAAGACCAAAGTTGGTCAGGTACTCAGCAACAAGATGGATAAAACCGTTATCGTCAAAGTTGAATCGTACCGCCATCACGAAATTTATAAAAAGACCATTCGTAATGTCACCAAATACAAAGTGCATGACGAAAAGAACGAATGCGCCGTGGGCGATACGGTAAAAATTACCGAAACCCGGCCGCTTTCCAAAGAAAAACGCTGGCGCGTCAGTGAAATCGTGGTCCGGGCCGCGGCGCTTGACGTCAAACCAACGGAAATCGAACCCAAGATCATTGTGGAAAAAGAAAAGCCCGCTGAGGTCAAAGCCGAAGCGCCCGTATTAGCAGAAAATCAAGCTGCCGCAGAAAAGCAGAATTAATTTTCGGGGTATGACAAAGTGATTCAAATTTATACCAGATTGAAAGTAGCCGATAATACCGGAGCCCGGTTGATCATGTGCGTGAACGTCCTCGGCGGCAGCGGCCGCACCTACGCCCACGTTGGCGATGTGATCGTGGCCAGTGTCAAGAAAGCTGTCCCGGGCGGTTCCGTGAAAGAAGGCGATGTCGTGCGTGCGGTCGTCATTAGAACGACCAAACCCCACCGCCGCGCCGATGGCACGCATATCCGTTTCGATGATAATGCCGCCGTCATTCTCACGGAAAAAAATAACCCCAAAGGCACGCGCATCTTTGGTCCGGTAGCCAGAGAACTCCGCGATAAGTTGTTCACCAAGATTCTATCTCTGGCGCCAGAGGTACTGTAAGGGAGAGGCGATGAAAATTCGTAAAGAAGATAACGTCCTGGTAATCGCCGGCAAGGACAAAGGCAAAAAAGGGAAAGTCCGTTTCGTCTATCCCAAAAACAGCCGCGTCCTGGTTGAAGGCATTAACATGATAAAAACACACAGCAGAGCCAAAGCGCAGGTAAAACAGGCCGGGTTGATCGAACGGGAAGCCACTATCGCTATCTCCGATGTTATGATCATCTGCACCAGATGCAACCAACCCGCCCGGATCGGTTTTAAAACGCTGGAAGATGGCAAGAAAACGCGCATCTGTCGCTCATGCAAAGAGGCAATAGATTAATATGGCAGTATTACAGGAAAAGTATCAAAAAGAGATTCTCCCCAAGTTGATGGAGACCCGCGGCTACAAGAACATCATGGAAGCCCCGCGCCTCGTCAAGATCTCCGTCGGCATCGGGTTGGGCGAAGCGATCACCAACGCCAAGGCTTTGGAAAGCGCTGAAAAAGACTTAACGGCTATCACCGGGCAAAAACCCGTGATCACCCGCTCCAAAAAGTCTATCGCCAACTTCAAACTCCGGGAAAATATGCCCATCGGCATGAAAGTCACCCTGCGCCGTGAACGTATGTACGACCTGCTGGAAAGACTTATCGGCGTCGTGCTCCCCCGCCTTCGCGAGTTTCACGGTATCCCGCGCACCGGGTTCGATGGCCGCGGCAACTACACCCTCGGCTTCAAAGAACAGACCGTGTTCCCGGAAATCGAATACGAAAAGATTGAAAAAGTACGTGGTTTGGAAATCACCATCGTTACCACCGCGAAAACGGATGACGACGGTAGGTTATTGCTCGAAATGCTTGGAATGCCCTTCAGTAAGGATTGATTGGAGTTATGGCAAAAAAATCAGAAATCGCAAAATGGAAAAGACCACCCAAGTTCGAGGTGCAACAGCACAATCGTTGTAACCTGTGCGGCAGACCGCATGGCTACATACGTCGGTTCGGTTTGTGCCGCATCTGTTTCCGTGAACTAGCCCTGGACGGAAAGATCCCGGGCGTTAGAAAATCTAGCTGGTAAGACTACATACAAAGGGGGGGAAGAGTGACTATTTCTGACCCAATTGCAGATATGTTAACCCGTATACGCAACGCTGTTATGGCGCGGCACGATTCCGTGCTGATGTCTTCATCTAAAATGAGAATGGCAATTGCCAAGATTCTCAAAGAAGAAGGCTTTATCAAGGATTTTGAACTGGTGAAAGGCAAGACCGCTCAAAAAACATTGAAGATTTACCTCCGTTACCAGGAGAGAAATCAATCGATGTTGACCGGACTGGAACGTATCAGTAAACCCGGTCTGAGAATCTATGTCGAAAAGAAAGAAATCCCGCGCGTCTACGGCGGTTTAGGTATCGCCATCGTCTCCACACCGAAAGGCCTGATGACCGGGCACAAAGCCTGGAAACAGGGAGTCGGCGGGGAACTAATATGTTACGTTTGGTAAGTAACTTGAGGAGCACATGCTATGTCTAGGATAGGACGTCTTCCGATAGCGGTGCCCAAGGGAGTCACGGTAAAGATTACCGGCAGCCAGGTGGCTGTGAAAGGCCCCAAGGGTGAATTAAACCGCGATTTTGGTAGTGAAATTGTCGTCACGCAAGAAAACGACCGCCTGATCGTGACCCGCAATAGCGATAGCAAGGATGCCCGTGCCCGTCACGGTTTGTCCCGCGCTTTGCTGGCCAATATGATCGATGGCGTGAACAAAGGGTTTGAAAAAACGCTGGAAATTGTCGGCGTCGGGTTCCGCGCGCAGAAAGCCGGGGACAAAGTGACCTTGAATGTCGGTTACTCCCACCCGGTCGAAGTATCGCCCATGCCCGGTGTCACCCTGGCCGTTGTA
>JAQTOJ010000039.1 GCA_028713395.1 Dehalococcoidales bacterium
ACCGCGCTATCTATTTACTCGAGCTATACGGATTACATCTCGCCGAAGAGCACAACAAACTCATCACAGATAAGATTTGGGAATTGAGAATCGACCGTTACCGTGTTTTATATTTCCTGTACGATGACCGGCAATTTATCATGGTTCGAGCGTTTATGAAAAAGACGGCTAAAACCCCCGCGCGGGAAATCAGGATCGCCGAAAAAAGATATCTGGATTATATCTCAAGGAGTGAAGGGGCATAACATGAAAAAAAACAAAATTCCTGCAGGCTGTGACACATTTGAAGACGTCCTGGCGAATAAATTAAAAGACCCGGAATTCAAAAAAGAATGGGACGCGCTGGAACCCCAGTTTGCCATGGAATGCGCCCTGGTAGAACTGAGAATGCAGTGCCAGGAAACCCAAAAGAAGCTGGCGGATAAAATGGCCACTAAACAGGGGTATATCTCGCGGGTGGAAAGCGGCGCCGTCTCTCCCACCGTCAACTACATCGCTAAAATGGCGGACGCCCTGAATGCAGATGCGGAAATTGTGTTCAGACCTCGCGGCACTAAAAAAGTAATCCGGGCAATATTGGTCAAAGAGAATAAAGAGAAATACCAAGCGCTCTAAAGTCAGCGGTGCTTCTCTCTCAGCTTCGGCTTCTCAATTTTTCCGGTCGGGTTGCGGGGCACCTTCTCAAAGAAAATACGGCGCGGGCGTTTGTAGTGCGCCAGCTTTTCCGCGCAGTAATCCGCCACTTCCTTTTCCGCCAGCATCACACCGGGTTTGACATCGATGACCGCCGCGCAGATCTCGCCCAACCTCTCATCGGGTATACCGATTACGGCGGCATCGTTGATTTTAGGGTGCGCCCTTAGTGCTTCTTCAATTTCCACCGGGTAAATGTTCTCCCCGCCGGTGATGATCACATCCTTCTTGCGGTCCGTAATCCAGATAAATCCGTCTTTATCCACCCGGGCTATGTCCCCGGTGTACAGCCAACCGTCTTTCAAAGTCTCGGCGGTTTTTTGCGGATTTTTATAATATTCCCGCATCAAACCCGGACCCTTGATGATGATCTCGCCATTCACGTCCACCGGCACATCTTTCCCTTTATCATCGACTATTCTGGCCTGCCAGCCGTAGCCGGCTTTTCCGATCGCCCCCACCTTATGTTCGTTCTCTATGCCGAGGTGAATGCAGCCGGGGCCGGTGGATTCGCTGAGACCGTAGTTGGTATCATATTGCATCGCCGGAAAATACCGTTTCCAGTGCTTGATCAGGCTGGGCGGCACCGGTTGCGCGCCGATGTGCATCAACCGCCATTTAGACAGGTCATAATCCTGTAATTTCAGGTCGCCCCTATCCAGCGCTACCAGTATATCCTGTGCCCACGGCACCAGCAGCCACACGATCGTGCCTTTTTCTCTGCTCACGGTCTCTAAAATATATTGCGGACTGATCTCCGTCAGTATTGTCGCTCGACCGCCAACCAGCAGACTGCCGAACCAGTGCATCTTGGCGCCGGTATGGTAGAGCGGCGGTATCAGTATAAAATTATCTTGTTTGGTTTGATAATGGTGTTTCTGTTCGACCACGCAGGCAAACTCCATATTGGCATGCGTCAGGACAATGGGCTTGGGGTCGCCTGTGGTGCCGGAAGTGAAATACAACCCGCAGACATCTTCTGGGGCGATTCTAACGCTTAAGGGCTGTGTAGCAGCGCCCGCCAGCAAATCTTCATAGGCATTCATACCGGCAGGCGTCTTTTGCCCCACAAATATAAAATGCTCGATTTTCGGGAGTAAATGGCGTATCGCTTCCACCCTCTCCCTGAACTCCTCACTCAGGATCATCACGCGGGCTTCGGAAATATCGGCGCAGTACTTGATTTCCGCGGCGGTGAAGCGGAAGTTGAGCGGCACTGCCCAGGCGCCGGTGCGGATAATGCCGAAGTAGGCTTCCAGCCAGTTGATGGAATTCATCATCAAATGAATGACTTTATCGCTCTTTTTTACGCCCAGGCTCTGTAAAGCGTTCGCTACCTTGTTCGCCCGAGCATCGAATTCCCGCCAGGTAATTTCCTTGCGGAGGTTACGACTGGGTTTGAGCTCGACCAGTGCACTATCTTCCGGATAAAGACAGGCATTTTCTTTCAGCAGATCCGAAATTAACATTTCATTTGCCTTTTTGTCATTCTGAATGTAAATGAAGAATCCGGTTCCCCTTCTCCCCACGAGATTCACAATAACCAAAGGGGGGACTAAACTTGGATTAGTGTCCGGTCAAATTGGGCAAAACGGTCGCGATTTGCGGTACTACCAGCAAAATGACCGCGGCGACTAACATCGCTATCAAAAAGGGCGTCACGCCTTTGAATATCGTCTCCAGTTTCACATCTTTGGCCACGCCTTTGACTACGAACACATTGATGCCTACCGGTGGGGTCACCACACCCATTTCCACCACCAGCACGATGATCACGCCGAACCAGATAGGATCGAAGCCCAAAGCCATCACCACCGGGAAGATGATCGGCACGGTCAAGGTGATCATCGCCAGCGAGTCCATAAAACAACCGCCGATGAGATAGAGAATAATAATGACCCCCATCACCGCCATCGGTGGTAAAGGCAGTCCGCCCACCCAATTGGCCAAAGCCATGGGTATCTGGCTGACCGCCATGAAATGCCCGAAGACAAAAGCCCCGGCCACGATCACCATCACCTGGCAGGTGATTTTCAAAGTGTCTTTAATGGCGTAATTGAAACCTTCCCAGTTGAGATTCCGCCTGCCTAATCCCAGTAGTAAGGCCCCGGCGGCCCCGATGGCGCCCGCCTGCATGGCGCTGAACCAACCCAGGAACATCCCGCCCATGACAATCAAAAATAGCGCCACCATTTCAAACACGCCGGTTAAACCGATTATTTTTTCTTTGATCGTGGTGGCTTTCCCCGCCGGCGCTAAAGCTGGATTCACGCGGCACATGATCAAAACTACTGCCCCGAAAAGCACCGCCAGCATGATACCAGGCAACACCCCGGCTATAAACAGTTTGCCAATGGATTGTTCCGTCATAATGCCGTAAACAATAAAGATGCTGGATGGCGGGATCATGATCCCCAGACTGCCCGCGGAAGCCACCACGCCGGTGGCCAGACCGTCATCGTATTTATAGCGTTTCATTTCCGGTAACGCCACCCTGCCCATGGCGGCGGCGGTGGCGGAGGTCGAGCCGCAGATTGCGGCAAAACCGGCGCAACCGGCAATGGTGGCCAGTGCCAGCCCGCCCTTCATCGAACCGAAAATTTTGTAGCTGGCATCATAAAGCCTCCGGCTCATCCCTGAAGAATACGCCAGCGCCCCCATCAACATGAAGAACGGGATTACCGTGAGATTATAGGAAGAAAATGTATCGAAGAAATCCCTCACCAGCATACTGAAACCGGCGGAGGGATTCACCAGAATACTGAAACCCGTCAGTCCGACAATTGCCATGGAGAAACCCACCGGCACCCCCACCAAAAAGAGAAACAGCAACACTCCAACCCCGATCACTCCGATCGTTTGCGGGGTCATTTCTTCACCACCTTGATCGCCCAGCGTAAAACCTCAAGGAAAAGGTAGAGACACACCGGCACACAAGCTAACGCGATGCTGTAAACGAACGGGTAAAAAGGGATATGCTGGGTCATGGAAACTTCTTTGCTTTCTCTCAACTGGTTACCGTAAACTACGCTGTACCAGGCCAGGATTACGAACAATCCCAGCCCCAATAATGAAACAAAGGCCTCGACGGCGCTCTTAAGCCGCTTCGGAAGTTTATTGATAAAAATATCCACCTGTATATGGGCGCGCTCCACCAGCGTATATCCCATAGCGAAGGCGACCACTACCACCATGATGAAAGAAACGAATTCCGGGCCGCCCGGTACCGGTGTGTTGAAAATTTTTATGCCGATTACATCAGCCACGCTGATTACCAGCATCGCCACTAACCCGATCCCGCCGACCACGGTCGACCAGTTGATCACGTGCTTTAATACCAGTTCCAACCGCTCGATCAGACCCTTCGGTTTAGGCGGCGGAGCTTCATGCTCCTGCGGTGAAAAATCAGGTACTTCACGCGCCAGATCAAGATCGTTTATTTTGCCGGAGGAGTCCAATTAGTTACCTCTGTTTCCACATAATTCTTGATCGTTTCGGCTGAAGGCACGCGGGTGCTCCAGTATTGGACGCGTTCATTGATGTATTTTTCGTAATCCGCCGCCGGTAAACCTTTGGCGGTTTTGTCGGTAGTATAGGCATCGATGAGCGGCTTGACCGCGGCCGCCACCCATTTATCCTGTTCCGCTTTGGAAAGGGTAATGATTTCACGCCCGTCACCCAGGCTGTTGAAATAATCGATGCCGGATTGGTCGTAATATGTCCACACTTCGGCGTGATTTTTAATGAAGTCCTTGCTGACATCGGTGAAGATTTTCTGGATGTTCGCGGGTAAGGATGCCCATTTTTCTTTGTTCATGACCACGAACATCATGCTGGTATTACCCACTGCCTGGGAGTTCGTGATATATTTCACGACATCGGCCTGTTTGTAGCTTTTCAGTGATTCCAGCGTGGAGAAATTACCGTCCACCACGCCCTTGGAAAGTAATTCGTAGGTTTCACCCTGCGTGCCGCCGTAGCCCTGCCCGCCCAATGCCTGGACGATCTTGGTGCCGACACCGGTGGCCCGGATGACCTTACCTTTCAGGTCTTCCATGGTGCGGATGGGTGTTTTGGTGGTAAAGACCACGTAAGGGCCGGGGGCGTGGAAATACAGCGGATGCACGTTATCGAATTCCGCCGGTTTGAACTGGTTATAGTAATCGTTGGCAACCATGGTCGCCACGTAGCCGTTCGGATAAGCATGGGGATAATCGATCAGTTCGGAAGTGGGGAAAACACCCGGCGAATATGCCAGCACCGACATGCCGATATCGCAGATCCCCTGCACCACACCATCGTAGGTCTTGTTGGCGGCGGCCAACTGTCCCGCCGGGTAATAAGCTATTTTGACCTTGCCGTTGGAACGGTCCTGAATTTCCTGAATCCATTGTTCCGCCAGCACTGAGTTCAACGAAGTTGCCGGGAAGAAATTATTGTAGGTCAGGTTGTAGACAGTGCCGTCGTCCTTGGTGCAGCCGGAGAGCAGCGCTAAAGGCGCCAGCGAAAGGATGGCCATGGCAACCAGGAAAAACTTTTTCACCCTTGTCCTCCAATATCGTTTCTGAAACAAGAATCCTGCGCTTGCGAGGATTCATTAGATACGCCTTCAGACACACTTCTTGATACTTTATCACAGCCCTGCAAGAAGCGTCAAAACGTTGAAAGCTATTAGCTGGAAGCTAACCTGTTCGGTTCGACACCTTTGCGCTGTTCGGTAGCTCTGCGATGTTCAGCAGCTTGGCTGCTGTTTACCAGGGTGATTGCCGGCTCTTTAGCGCCTCGATCAGGTCATCTATATTGATGGCCGCCAGCGTCAGCGTCGTGGTCGTCCCCTTGGCGCTCATGCGTATCGCCAGCTTGGCCACCGCTTCGTTATTAGGGGCTTCCAGGATATTCACGAAGTCGTACTGCCCCAGCAGCGCGTACTGGTCGATGATCTTGGCGCCCATGAATTCGGTCTCTTTATTGATTTCACGCAGGCGTTCCGGCTCTTCCTGGATGGCTTTGCGCCCGGCGTCTGTCAGCGTGGTCAGCATTACATAGATAGGCATATTCACCCCCTGCTTGTCAGTTTGTGATGGATATTATAGCAGGAAACACGGGGTAAACAAACACGAGATTTCTACTGGGCACCCGTATCAGGATGATATAGATAAAGAAAAACGTTAACGTTTTTCTTTATCTAGCGTTCCCATTCCGGCGAAGGCCGGAATCCAGTCAAACAACTGCATTCAACCTCTCTCCCCGCTTATGTTATAATTTTCGGTAATATGAAAAAATTACTATCCGGCAACGAAGCTCTCGCCCTCGGCGCCTACCACGCGGGCGTACGGGTCGCCACCGCCTACCCGGGCACGCCCAGCACGGAGATTCTCGAAAGCATCTCTCAGTTCAAGGATATTTACACCGAATGGTCGACCAATGAAAAGGTCGCCATGGAAGTAGCGCTGGGTTCCAGCTACGCCGGCGCCCGGACGATGGTTTCCCTGAAACAGGTGGGCTTGAACGTCGCCGCCGACCCCTTTCTGGCAGCCGCGACCACCGGCGTCAAGGGCGGCCTGGTCGTTATCAACGCCGACGACCCCGGCATTCATTCCTCGCAGGGCGAGCAGGAT
This sequence comes from Dehalococcoidales bacterium, assembly GCA_028713395.1. GTDB lineage: Bacteria > Chloroflexota > Dehalococcoidia > Dehalococcoidales > Fen-1064 > JAQTOJ01. The sequence continues at coordinate 6,312 of JAQTOJ010000039.1, forward strand.
AACCGGCGCTACGCCGAACTGGCGAAAATCCCCATCCTGGAACCTACCGATTCTCAATCCGCCTACGACCTCATGCAAGTCGCCTTCGATATCAGTGAGCAGTTCGATACCCCCGTGATGCTGCGCACCACCACCCGCATTTCCCACTCGAAATCGGTGGTCGATATCACCGGGCAACGCCAGCTCAGAGAACAGAAAATGGAATTCCCCCGCCAGATGCAGAAATATGTCATGCTGCCGGTCAACGCCCGCGTCCGCCATCCATTAATGGAAGAACGGCTGGTCAAGTTGGCGGCTTTCGGCGATACCTTTGCTTTCAATCAACTGGAAAAGGGCGAAAAGAAACTGGGTATCATCACCAGTGGCATCGCCTACCAATATGCCAAAAATGTATTCCCCAACGCCACGATATTGAAACTCTGCCTGACTTATCCCCTGCCGCCGGAACTCCTGAAAAAATTCGCCGCCATGGTGGATAAAATCCTCGTGGTGGAAGAACTGGACCCGTTTCTGGAAGACCACATCAAAGCTATGGGTATTAACGTCATCGGCAAGGAATTTTTGCCGCGCCTGGGCGAACTGAATAACGACGTTGTCACCGGTGCGGCGGTCAAAGCCGACCTGTTACCGGCAAGCCAACCTCTGGAAAAAATAAGTATACCCGCCAAACTGCCCATGCGCCCGCCTTTACTCTGCCCCGGCTGTCCGCACTCCGGCGCTTTTTATGTGCTCTCCAGCCTGGCGCAGCGCTTGAAATTGCCGGGCAGCAAACAGACCGATAAAACCTCCACCCTCGTCATTACCGGTGATATCGGCTGCTATACGCTGGGCGCTTATCCTCCCCTGAATGCCATGGACACCACCGCCTGCATGGGCGCCAGCATCGGGCAGGCTATCGGCATGGAAAAGGCCGGCATCAGTAATAAAGTGGTCGCGGTTATCGGGGATTCCACCTTCCTCCATTCCGGCATTACGCCCTTGATTGACGCGGTCTATAATCAGAGCAAGATCACCGTCATGATTCTGGATAACTCCACCACCGCCATGACCGGCCATCAGGAACATCCCGGCACCGGTTTCACTATTCAGGGCGACCCGGCGGGCAAGGTGAATATTGAGAACATCGTCAAGGGTCTGGGCATCGCCGATGTGAAAACGGTCAATGCCTTCAACCTCAAGGAAGTACGCGCCGCCTTGAAGGACTCTCTGGAAAGAGACGAACTCTCCGTGGTCATCGTGCGCGGCAATTGCGCCGTCAAAGTCCCCAAAAAGGTCAACCCGCGCGCCGTCGATAAGGAACTTTGTAATCAATGCGGCATCTGTCTGCTCATCGGCTGCCCGGCCATTCAGACCGAGGGCCCGCAGCCGGTCATCGACGGGACGATGTGCATGGGTGACGCCTGCACCATTTGCGAACAGATCTGTCCCCGTAAAGCCATCAAACCTGCTTCGCCGGTGAAAGTGGGGGTGAACAAATGAAGAAATTCGATTTGCTGCTCACCGGCGTCGGCGGACAGGGTAATATCCTGGCCAGCGATATCATCGGGGATGTGGCTCTCACCGCCGGTTACGATGTAAAAAAGACGGACACCCTGGGCATGGCGCAGCGCGGCGGCAGTGTCATCAGTCACCTGCGCATCGCGGCACAGGTCTTCTCCCCGCTCATCAAAGAAGGCGAGGTGGATATCCTCATCGGTTTCGAGAAACTGGAGACGGTGCGCTGGGCAAATTACCTGAAACCCGGCGGCATCGCTATCATCAACAATTACGCCATTCCCCCGCTTTCGGTGAATCAGGGATTGGAACACTACCCCACCGATGCCGAAGTGAAAAATATCATCGGGCAGCGCACGGATAAACTCTATCTGGTGGACGGTTCGCAAAAAGCCGCCGAACTGGGTAACGCCCGCACGCTGAATATTTTCATGCTCGGCTGTCTCTCCAAATTCCTGCCTTTCGAAATCAAGGACTGGGAAGTCGGTATCGCCCTGCACCTGCCGGAAAGGCTGCTGAAACTGAATATGACCGCTTTTGAACTGGGCAGAAAGGAAATCCGCTGATGCACATGTCGGCAAAAATCCGCCAGAATATGGCGGCAGGCTCCTGGATACGCCGCATGTTCGATGAGGGTAATCTCCTCCGGCAAAAATATGGCGCGGATAAAGTCTTTGACCTGACGCTGGGGAATCCTGTGGTGGAACCGCCGCCGGAATTCCGTGCCGAATTGCAGAAAATCGTCAATAATCCCGTCCCGGGCATGCACCGCTATATGGAAAATGCCGGTTACGCCGATACCCGGGCCGCGGTGGCTTTACAGCTTTATCAAGAAACCGGCGTCAAGCTCACCGCTGGCGATATCGTCATGACCTGCGGCGCCGCCGGGGCGCTGAATGTCGTGCTCAAGACCATTCTTAATGCCGGTGATGAAGTCATCGTCTTTGCCCCTTATTTTGTGGAATATCTGAATTACATCGATAATCACGGCGGCATTCCCCGCATCGTGTTTACCGATGCGCAATTCCTGCCGAAACTGGCTGAACTGGAAGCTGCTATCAACCAGAAAACCCGCGCTATTATTATCGATTCCCCGAACAACCCTACGGGCGTTGTTTATTCGGAAAAACTGCTGAAGCAGATCGGCAACCTCATCCAGAAAAAAGAAGCCCTTTATGGCTCGTCCATTTACCTGCTCTCCGACGAGCCTTACCGCAAACTGATCTACGATGGTTTAACCTATCCCTCGCCGCTCCTTTTCCACGATAAAGCGGTCGTCATCACTTCCCACTCCAAGGATCTGGCGTTACCCGGTGAACGTATCGGCTACATCGCCCTCCATCCTGCCTGCCCGGAAAAACAGGAACTGATCAATGGCTTCATTTACTGCAACCGGACGCTAGGCTTCGTCAACGCCCCCGCCCTGATGCAGCGCGTCATCGCCCACCTGCAAAATGTCACTGTCAACATCGCTGATTACCAGCAAAAAAGAGATTTTCTTTATGAAAATCTCACCGCCATGGGTTACAAACTGGTCAGACCGCAGGGTGCTTTCTACATGTTCCCCGCATCCCCCATCCCCGACGATGTCGCTTTTGTTAAAGCCTTGCAGGAATATTTGGTGCTGGCCGTGCCGGGGCAGGGTTTCGGCAGCCCGGGACACTTCCGCATCTCCTACTGTTGCGACCAGCGTACACTGGAAGGCGCTCTGGAAGGTCTGCAAAAAACCGCCACCCGGTTCGGCCTCAAGTAACTCACGTTTATTGTCATTCTGGAGGAGTCCGCCTCAGCGGGCGACGAAGAATCTCCGGGAGGGGCGACAAGAAACCTTGTCTAAATCAAGATTCAGTTTCTGACATCTCCATCCCCGCGAATGCGGGGAACCAGGTAAAAATATAAAACTCCCCATTCCCGTGGAAATGGGGCATTCCGTAGGTAATCGGGACGAAGCAAACTCAGGGAGGGGCAACGTAAATATGAAAGCCAAAGCTTTAGTCGTAATCATCACACTCTGCCTGTTTACATTATTTCTCGGCGCCTGCGGCAGCCCCGCTTGCGGCGATGCCAACTGGCAGGACATCACCTGGAAACTCCAATCTTACGGTTACCCCGGTGACCCCCAGGCGGTTATCGGCAACGGCATCACCTTGAGATTTGTGTCCATTGACAAATCTTTTAACGGCACCAGCGGCTGCAACCAGTATTCCGGCAGCTATACCATCAGCCGCAGTTGCGTGCTCAAGCTCTCCGCCATAAGCTCCACCCTGATGGCATGTCTGGATAATAACCTCATGCAGCAGGAACAGACCTACCTTGGGATCATCAAGGACGCCGGCAAGCTGGAAATCACCGGCGGGGAAATGCATATCACCTGCGGCGCCAAAGTGCTTATTTTCACACCATAATCTTCCACCCATTCCCGTGAAAGCGGGAATCCAGATACATATTTACATTTTTAAGTACCGCGAAGTGTCTCAGGGAGGCATTTATGGAGAATCACAGCGAAACCATCGCCAAACTCAAAGAACTGTCCTTAAATGAACCGATCGCCGGTTTTCTCGGCATGAATCTGGTGGAACTGACACCCGGCTATGCCAAAGTCACGCTCCAACTCAAGCCCGAACACCGGAATTTCAACGGCTATGTTTTCGGGGGGATTATCGGGGCGCTTGCCGATCAGTCCTTCGCCTATGGCAGCAACTCCCTCGCCTACCCCAGCGTCGCCACACAGTTCAATATCAACTTCATCAATGCCGCCGGGGCGGACGATCTGCTCACCGCCGAATGCCGCGTGCTGCGTAGCGGCAAACGCGCCGGCGTTTCGGAAATCACGGTTACCAATCAAGATGGTAAAATAATAGCGAAAGGCACCGGAGTCACCGTCAGAATATAAGGGAGGCAAATGTATGTTAAGCGCCAGAAATCAGTTCGCGGGCACAATCCAGGCAGTCAAACTGGGACAGGTCATGGCTGAGGTCATCATCAAAATCGCTCCCAAAATTGAAGTGGTATCGCTCATCAGCCGCACCTCCGCGGAAAACCTCAAGCTGAAAAAAGGCGATAAAGTCACGGCCATCATCAAAAGCACCGAGGTCATGGTAGCCAAGGACTAAAAGCTAAAAGCCATCCACTATCCGCTCGGTTCTTCTCGGTTTTGGTTGGTTTTTAGTTAGCGGTTTATCGCTAACTGTTCATGGCAAGCTGTTATCTGGTTGTGACAAGGTAGTAGCTCTAGAAGCTTGTCCTCAGCTAGACTGGGGAAGGAAGGGCGAATGCCCTTCGTCTCGTTAACCCTCCTCTTCCTGCAGAGCCTGCCCCGTATGCGCGACTTCATCGCCATCCCGTATGAATCTTAAAGAACCGGGACTTGATACGGGGGAGAGGTTAACAGTAACTTCGTTACTGAGGTGAGGGTCACTGTGTACCTATTACATGACGAATTAAAATCAACCAAATGCAAGTGGTACCGACACAACCCCGCATTTGACACTCGTCTCCATCCTGTGATAATCTAACAAATAATTAGTTTTCAGGGAAGGTTTATTGTGGCTTGCAGACCGTCATTCTTCTACACCTTCATGTTTACCGGGCGCACCCTGGTGCGCTTGGGGGTCTGCCACACTGATTGAACCTGTTCACTGATTCTATACCCAACGAGTACACTCAGAGGCGCTCCCAAATGCGGAGCGCCTTAACTGTTTATTAAAGGTGAAAATGTAATTCATGGCAAGTCAGAGAGACATCGATCAGGCGAAAAAGCAGTCGGTGGACACCATTCCCAAGCTCATCTACCGCAATTACGATGAGACCGCCAAACAGACCGCCATGTGCATGAAAAAGTTCGGCATCTGGCAAAAATATACCTGGCGTGATTATTACACGTTGGTGAAACACCTCTCACTGGGCTTGATCAGCCTCGGTCTGGAAAAAGGCGACGTCGTGGGCATGATCGGGGATAACGAGCCGGAATGGTTCTGGGGTGAATTTGCCGCTCAGGCCGCGCGGGGCATCGCCACCGGCATTTTCGTGGATTCCATTCCCTCCGAAGTCAAATATATCGCCGAGCATTCGGGTCTGAAATTCGCCCTCGTCAACGACCAGGAGCAGACCGATAAATTCCTGGAAATCAAAGACCAGTTGCCCAAACTGAAAAAGATCATCTACTG
>JAQTOJ010000040.1 GCA_028713395.1 Dehalococcoidales bacterium
CGTTTATCCGGTAAAAGTATTACAGTCGTAAAAGACCAAAGAGATTCGCCATGAATGTTAGGGTTGTTGACATATGGCAGGTGCTGCTAATGCGTAGTGGCATCGAGGGCTTCTTGAGGCGCCTGTATAGATATGTTTTGGTTATAGTTTGTGAAAGTTAGCAGCCCACGAAAACTTGAGCGCACCGGATTGGTTGTGGGGGAATAAGGAATGATGGTAATGGGACCGCCGCCGACATTGCCCTGAAAATCTGCGGTAAATTCAACCTTTAAAGGCAGGTAATTGTCCTGCCTGATCAAAAGCTTCATGGAGCCACTCTGGTAAGCATCCGGTCTGACCACAGGTATGGCGCCACCGAACATAACATCAATTTGCGTCCCAAAAGGTTGCTCTTGCGAAACGACTAAGTCGATCATCGCTTGAACGGCTGGAACGACGGTCACAACATAGCATTCGATATTATCGAACTTTGTGTTTTCAAGTGCCTCTATCCTGGTGGCAGTTTTTAATAGCTCGGTCAAATAGGGCATTTGGATCTCGTGGTTCCATAAGCTGTTATCAAGCTTGTTTTTAGTCCATGGAAACCCGTTCGTTTTTAGATACTCCTCGCCGTCCTGAAAGTACATATCAAGAGTTGCATTTAGATTGCTTCCGGCGTATATTTCGGCAATGGTCATGTTGATTGCCATTGCCTGATCGGGTATATTAATGAGTCTGGTGCCTTTCCATTCTGTTGTGTCCGTACGGCCGTCAAGATCGGAAAGGACTTTGTAGGTATTCGATATATCGGTAACCAGTTGATATGATTTGACCCCGGTCATTTTTGACAAAGTTTTGGCGATAACATCCTGCGCTGTGGTCATGGAAGATCGGTTACAGGCACAGCCGGTAATTGCTAATGAACACACTAAAATGGCTGCAACTAATCTTGGCGTAGTGCGCTCTTTATTTTTAATGGCAATCCCTTTTTGTGTACATTCCAGTTTCGCTGAAGGTGCTGTATCTCATTTAAGCTACTTTACTTAAATCCCCGACCGGAAGGGCGAGGGAGTTTATATTATACCCTTTTATTTTCATATGATTTTATTTATTCGGTTTCGCTTCATGAGATTCTAGCCAACCGTATCTGCCGGTATCTTTCCCAACATTGAAATACATATTGGAACATATCCCTCCCCCTGCTGGAAATGCTAGCATATACCAATCCCCGGTTTGGGGAAATTTCAATTGAAAAGTTTTAACAATTGGTTTGTTAGCCTCGTAAATACCTCGCCAGCCAATATCTCCTTCAACAATCACCTCATTGAGCGGGATTTGAACAGCTTCTGTCCCTTCCATATGGTAAATGCGTAAATCTATTGCAGCAGGCACATCACTGTTAAGTGATACGCAAGTGCATTTGAGGTCAACAATTTGATTTACACCCGGTATACGGGCGATTTCCATCTTGACACTTAACGGGAACAATTCATCCGCGGGTATATAATGGGTTCCTACCGGAGAGTAATCTTTCTGCCAACCCATCGTGCCTTTTTTCTCTCCAATGGTGAATTTCAATTGATTGGCGATTATCTTTTTATTGTCGAGTTCCCAATAACCGGTGATGAGCCATTCACCTGTTTCGGGGAAACTGACGGTCAGGGAATATTTCTCCTTCACCTTATCCGTCGAGGGCGTTAATGCCCATTGCGTTGCTCCATTTTGCACAATAGTTGCCGGAGGCAAGAGCGAATCCGGCTGATCGTTTAGGTTATCCGCCATTTCGTTGTAGTAAGAACTACCAGGGGATTCAGCGGCCATGCGTGTAATTGTGGCTTGTTTCGCGCCATTATATTTGTAAAGTGGATAATATATGGCCGGATCGAACCTATCGAATTCCAGCCAGGTTCTGGTGATTTTACCGGTGAATTCCTTATTGATATCAATGGTGTAGGTAAGATCAACCGGTTCATTCACCCCGGGGGCTTTCTACAATTTTATGTCTGCGTAATACGACAGAGGACTGGATAGCGCCGGGTTTTCAGTTGTGACAGTGGTTGTTTCTGCTTCCTGAGTTTTGGTTTGACATCCCGGCAAACCCATAACCGCTATCATTAGAATCCCAATGGAGAAGGATACCCCTTGTTTTTGCTTTATAAATGTCATGCTAATCGCCTTGTTGTACTAACCTACTGTTTATAGCATCTCTAAACAAGCATAGTTAGCTTAACAATATAAAACAGCATCGTATTAAAAGTCAATAGTGTAATAATCCACCTGGGTAAATAATAACGGGCTTGTACATTAGGCAAAAACGATTGGGATTTAATGCCCTTCTTCTTTGTGTAGCCTATGGTGTCCCGCGGATTTACACATTGTATGCCCTGTCAAAATATAACCGCCACAATAATGCCATTTTTTCACAATTACACTAAGAAATTTGCTTGGTCCAGAGTACATTACCCTGTGCATCGATTCTCCAAGCGTATGAACTAATGCCGAAGGTCATGATAATAAACCCACCCATACCATCCGATTGTACGATACAACCGCCAGGCGGCAAAAGATTCACTTTTAATGTGCGTCCTTCTTCTTTCCATAAAGGGAGTCCGTTAGAGTCAAATTGTTGTGTCTGAATGTAGGTATACGTAGATGTGTCATATGCCGCGTTGATACCTAAATCGTTGTTCCCTAAATAATAAGCCAGGGTTATTACCCATTCGTGATCAATTGTTAGATCATAAGTCCTTACACCTTTAGCGGGGAGCAGTTCTGTACCATTCCGAATTGCCCACAACGAATTTCCAGAGATATCCACATGTTCCACATATGGAAAGTTACCGCTATAGGTTCGCCATAAACAGAAAATACCGTTGGAGTTGTCTTGACACAACCGGTAAGGAATCATCGAGATAGATATGTCTGGCGATAGATAGCTTTTGGTCCAGAGCACATTACCGTTCGCATCGGTTTCGGTGATATACAAGGGGGATACTCTATACTTATGTGCGTATGCTGAAATAGTAATACCGTTTCCCGCGTTGAATAGCCATGTCTCATAGGACTCGTAGCCGGCATTGCCTGATGAACACCCGAGTAAACCCACGCCAATCGAACTGTTTGTAGCTAGCGGGGTCGCGGATGTTAGTACGATAGGTGACTGCCACACATATTTTCCGATTGGAGATATTTTATTGAGTAAAATATGTTTTAGAGTCGTGTATATCATTGATGTATTGCCTTCAGAATCCAGAGCGATATTGAAATCTTTGACAGTCGCCAACCACCTTTTACTTGTCCATAATAACTGACCTTCGCTGTTAATTCGCTGCAGCCAGAAATCCCCCTTCTTCCCGTAATAGCCAGTAATCACGCCGCCATTACCATCGCTAATGGATTTTTGTGTTAATAAATACGGACTTTTACCAACTCTTACCTTGTCTTTCCATACAGGCCGTCCATCAATGTCGAATTTATTTATCCAGACATTATGCCCGGAACACCAGATAGCGTAAAAATTGGTTTTCCCATCGTTTATCAAAGTGGTCAGACGGCCGTCGCCGAGCTGTGTTTCCATGCGCATGCGCCACCCCAACTTACCGGAGGCAGTTACTCTAGTCACATTAGGAGCCACTCCTTCCCTCCCGCTTATGGCTGTCATAAAAATATACCCACCTGCCCCATCCGTAATCACCAGCGGGCTTTGCGCTACGCTCATAGGCGGTTTAGCGCAAGATGTGTTAACACTGATAGGTAGTGTACACAAGAGCGTAAACATAGCAATCAGTTTCGTTACTAATAATATTGATGCAGGGTGTTTTGTTTTCAAGAAATTGACCTTCTCTAACAAAATACTGGACATCGCGGCACACTCTTCGAGGTCAGATACCACATAGTTAGCTTAACAATATAAAACAGCATCGTATTAAAAGTCAATAGTGTAATAATCCACCTGGGTAAATAATAACGGGCTTGTGCAACGATTGGTAATACCTGCATTTGTTAAATACTGCATTTATAAAACGGGCAGACAGCGGTAAAACCTGCCATTTGCTTTCAATCCCTAAAACCTATAAATTAGTAAACAGCCTATTGATGCTTTGGAGGTGACTATGGAATATCAGGATTTGTTAGTCGAAAAGAAAGATCATATCGCGCTTGTTACTTTAAATGTGCCGCAGAAATTGAACGCCCTTTCAAGGGCGATGTCATTAAGTATAGGGCAGGCGGCCGCTGATCTGGCGCAGGATGAAGAGGTGAGAGTGGTGGTGGTGACCGGCGCCGGACGCGGTTTTTGCTCCGGGGCGGATGTCTCCACCATGAGCGCCCGCGCCGGGGTTACCCAAACACGCTTCGACCAGCTCCAGTATTTAGGGCACTCCCATGCCGATGCCTTCCCCAGGCTCAACAAGCCGGTCATCGCCGCCATTAACGGGCCCTGCGCCGGCGGGGGACTTTCACTGGCTTTGAGCTGCGATATCCGCATTGCCTCGGAGACCGCCCGTTTCGGCGTGGCTCAAGTAGCGCGCGGGCTGGTGCCGGATTACGGCATGACCATGTACCTGCCGCTGGTGGCGGGTGTTTCCAATGCCTTCAAGCTGATGTATACCGCCGAACTGGTCAATGCCGCGGAAGCCAAAGAGATGGGCATTGTCAGCCAGGTCGTGCCGGCGGATCAGCTTATGCCGGTGGTCATGGAACTGGCGCACAAGATAGTCCAAAATCCGCCCTATTCGCTGGAACTGACCAAATTGATGGTCTGGCGGGGCATGCTGGATAACCTTTCAAGACAGTTGGAACTGGAGAGCTGGGCGCAGAAAATCTGCTTTACCACGGAAGACCACCGCGCCAGCGTGCAGGCCTTCATGAACAAGCAGCCCGCCCCGAAGTATCAGGGGAAATAAAACCAGATCCCGGCTTTTTTACGGCGATAGTCCGTTTCTCAATATCGAACATATTGACATTCTTCCGCTGTATATTTATACTTGCCGTAAAAAGAAAGGCTTGAATCCGGGGGTAAATCCGTGAGACAGGTTGCCGTGATCACCGATAGCATTGCCTGCCTGACCGCCGCGCAGGCGCAACGCTACGGCATTAAGATCGTGCCGCTTTACATCCGCGCCGGTGACAAAACATACCGTGACGGCATCGATATTACCCCCACGCAAGCGTACGAACTCTTTTTGAAAAACCCGGATGTTTTTTCCACCTCCGCCGCCGTGCCCGCCGATTTCCTGGAAGCCTATCGCCAAGCCAGCCGTCTGGCCGATGAAATCATATGTATCACCCTCTCTTCGAGGTTAAGCACCACCTTCAATTCGGCGGCGCTGGCGGGAGAATACATCCGCCGGGAACAACCCAATCTCCAGCTGACCGTGCTGGATTCCGGGACGGCGACCGCCGCGGAAGGGATGATCGTGTTGGCTGCCGCGCGCGTGGCACAGGCGGGTTTGACGCTATCGCCGGTAATCGATCAAGCGTTGGAAATGAAGAATAACGTCAAAGCGCTGGTCTTGCTGGAAACCATCAAGCACGTTTACCGCTCCGGACGGGTGCCGAAAATTGCCGCCCAGGCCGGTTCTATCTTGAATATCCGGCCGCTTTTCAATCTTAAAGAAAAGGTGAATCTCTGCGGCGTCGTGCGGAGTTTCGCACGCGGCCTGGACCGCATTGTCCACAAGATCAAATCAGACGTGGGAAATTCGCCGATAGAAGCGGCGGTGATGCATGCCTACGCCCCGGAGATGGCCGGGGAACTAAAAGAGATGATAGAGCGGGAACTTGTTTGTCAGGAAATCTGGATGACTGAATTCAGCCCTTTGATTGGTTACGCCTGCGGCGCCGGCACTGTCGGGGTGGCCTACCACGCCAACCGCTAGGCGGCTTTTTCTCTGCGAAAATATTTGCGGGCAATACTACTGTAACCTGATTATTGCGGATTTTCCCCTTGCTGTAAATCATTTTAACTATGAAAAATCTATGCCTTCAAGGGGATGCCAAGCCGTGCCTGCCCAACCGGATGGCGTAAAATCACGGATTATTTCTAAAATACCGCTGGAAAAACGTTTAAAAGGTGATATAATAATATTTACTGTGATTGTAGGAAGAACCCGCACGGTTTCCTTCCCCTACGGCGCAATCACTCCTCCGCGGGGGATAAATAACCCGGTAACAGCGCACCATTCAGGCTCGATTTGCAGGTTACCGGTGGTCATTCCACTAAACTTGTGCTCCAAAACCGTTTACCAGACCGCTTATAATCAGCCTTCCCCCTCAAAATAATTCAATCAAACCAACTAACATCCATCGTGGAGATAATATGGAAATCAAGGTAAAAGTCGGCAGTATCAAAAGAATCCGGGCGGACGCCATCATTATGTGCGTCTATGAAAACATGAAACGCCCGCGTGGCGATCTTTCTATCGTCAATAAAGCGCTGGGCGGCGCCATCAGCGATCTGCTGCATAACGGCGAAATCAAAGGAAAACTGGCGGAAATTACCGTGATCCACACCCTCGGCAAGATTACCGCCGATAGGGTAATCACCGTGGGATTGGGCAAGCGCAACGAACTCACGGCAGATAAAGTACGCAGCGCCGCCGCGGAAATTTGCCGCGCTTTGAAAAACAAGGGTGTAAAACGCGCCGCCATCGTGGCGCTGGGCACGTGTTCCGGCATGCTCAATCCCCGGGAAGCCGGGCAAGCCATAGCCGAAGGTGTCATTTTGGGGTCTTACGCCTTCCGCAAACATCTGACCGCCAAAGATGAGGGCGAACACATAGAAACGATATTGATTGTCGACCGCAGCCGGGCGGTGGTGACCAGCGTGCAACAGGGTGTTACAGAAGGCACGATACTGGCGGAAGCCACCAACCTCGCCCGGGATCTGGTGAACGAGCCGGGTAATTACATGACGCCTACGTCATTAGCCGCCGAAGCGGTAAAAGTGGCGGAAAAATATAAAATGCCCATTCAGGTCTATGACCGCGAAGAAATACAAAAGATGGGCATGGGCGCCTTTTTGGGCGTGGCGCAGGGTAGCGACCAGCCCCCGAAGTTCGTGGTGATGAAATACAAAGGCAATGAAAATAACGATATCGACATTGCTTTAATCGGCAAAGGCCTCACCTTTGATTCCGGCGGTATTTCACTGAAACCGGCCGCGGACATGGGCGATATGAAAGGCGATATGGCGGGAGCGGCTTCCGTGATTGCCGCGATGAATGCCATTGCCCAGTTGAAACCCGGGGTCAACGTCATGGCGATTATTGCCGCCACGGAAAACATGCCGGGCGGACGCGCCCTGAAACCGGCCGATGTGCTGGTGGCGATGAACGGTAAAACCATTGAAGTGGACAACACCGATGCCGAAGGACGCCTCACGCTGGCGGATGCAGTCAGTTACGCCAACAAGCAAGGGGCAAAGCGCATCATCGATATTGCGACATTGACCGGCGGCGTGGTCACCGCGCTGGGGGATGTCACCACCGGCGGATTCACCAACAACCAGGAACTGCTGGATGCCGTGATCAAAGCCGGAAATGAAGAGGGCGATAAAATCTGGCAATTACCCTTGTTCGATGAATATAAAGAGCAGAACAAGAGCGATGTGGCGGATATCAAGAACAGCGGCGGCAAAGCCGCCAGCCCCATCACCGCGGCGCTCTTCATTGCGGAATTTATCGGCAACACGCCGTGGGTGCATCTGGATATTGCCGGGACTTCGGATATCAGCAAAACCCGGGGCTATTACACCAAAGGCGCCACCGGCGTGCCTACCCGCACGCTCGTGAAATTAGTTACTTCGCTGGGCAAATAAAGGAGATTTCTATTATGAAGATAAAATGGCTGGGACACTCGTCTTTCCTGATTACGGCGGAAAAAGGCACGAAAATCATTACCGATCCTTACACCACCGGCGGCAATTTACATTACAAAGAAATAAAGGAAACCGCGGATATCGTAACCGTGAGTCACGAACACTTTGATCACAACAACATCGCCACAGTCACGGGCAAGCCTCAGGTTTTCAAGGGACCGGCCGCCACCGAAATCAAAGGGATAAAATTTTACGGTGTGAGCACTTACCACGATGAAAACACCGGCAAAGAACGCGGCACAAATATGATCACGTGTATGGACATAGATGGCATAAAAGTCTGTCATCTCGGGGATCTGGGGCATACCCTAACTCCCCAGGAAGTAGAGAAGATAGGTAAAGTGGATGTGCTTTTTATCCCGGTGGGCGGCTTCTACACCATTGACGCCGCCACGGCCACCCTGGTGAGCAGCGGGTTAAAACCCAAAGTCATTATCCCGATGCACTATAAAAATGAGGGCTGCTCCTTCCCGGTGGCTCCGGTAGATGACTTCCTGAAAGACAACAAGAATATCGTGAAACCCAATAGCGCCGAAATAGAATTGAAGGCAGGCAAACTCCCGGCAGCCACCCAGGTGATCGTTTTGAATCACGCTATGTGATTTCATGGATTACATTTGGAAGGAATAAATTTTGAAATACACATCATCTGAATTTACATTCCGGGCGCCCGCCGTGGTTTCCCGGGCGCGGCGCATCCTGATCAAGCCGAGCGCCGGCGCCGCCTTTGGCTACCCGGTGACCACCAGCCGCGAGATGGTCTCCAACATTATCGATGGGATACGCAAGGTGAGCGATGCCGATATCATCATTTTGGACGGCACGGCGGATGGCTCCTCGGTGATGCCGATCTTCAAGACCCTGGGCTATGACTTCCCGCGGGTATTGACGCTGGATGTGAAGGATTGTGTCTGGGTGGAAGTAGATAACCCGCTGCCGAAACCACTGGCGATGCCCACTTTCTGGATTCCCAATGTCATCCTTTCCAGTGATTATCTGATCAGCGTTACCCCGTTAAAAGAAGTGAAGGGTCACGGCTGGCTGACCATTAAAAATCTGTTATCACTGTTGCCCTCTAAAAAATACGGCGGCGGCCGCACCGGGTGGAAAGACCTGTACGCCTTAGGCATCGACCGCGTCATTGCCGACCTGTATTTTACTTTACCCTTCGACCTTGGTATTATCGAAGCACAGCAAAAGTTATTGACCGAAGACGTGAACGCAGAAGGCGAAACGGAAAAACTCGGGGCGGTATACATGGGCGATCCTTTCCAGATAGACCGCGAGGTCTCCGAGCTACTGGATATAAAAGCCGATTACCTCAACCTGATCCGTCTGGCAGAATCGGGGCTGGATAACATATAATTTGCCGGCTTAGATAATTCAGAGGAGGGCTGGTAACATGCAATCCGAAGATAAATGGTTGATCGACATCGATTGGCTGGAAGCAAACGACCGTTCTTTTTCCGTCATGGCCGCGAACTATTTATGCCCCAAATGCCGCAAAAAACTCAAGGTAGACAAAGTAGAAACTACTGCCGCCGATATCCTGAAAAGTTTGAAAAGCTGCTGTTCCAAGTCTGATGAATTTATTACGGCCGATTTGCCGTTACAGGAGAGCGCTTTCCGGGTTTTGCTGGGGAACGGCAACAAGCCCATGCCGCTGGAAGAGATCGGCCGGGAATTGAACATACGCCGTGGTGTGGATACCTACCGCACGGCGCCCACCGTGCTCTACCGCCTGATCAACAACGACCGTCATTACGGGTTTAAGGCACTCCGGGACTGATAACTAAGGCACCACGGTGAAGCCATGATAGTTGTGCCGGGGTTCCAGCCAGGTAATTTCCATATCGTCCACCCGCGCGCCGGGCGGGCCTTCTTTGAGACGTTCCAGAAGCTGTTGCAATTGGTTTTTAGAACCTTCCGCGTAAACCTCCACCGAGAGATCCCGGAGATTTTTTACATACCCCTGCAACTGTAATTGCCGGGCATGTCTTTCCGCAAAAACACGGTAATAAACGCCTTGCACCCGGCCGGTGACCACGGCCTTCAAAGCAGCCGGTAAATTCCCTTCATTATTCATGCTTGCGGTATCAGAAATTGAGCGCAACTAAAAATCAATTTTTTCTTTCTTGCCGCGTTTGATGACCTCAACCTGAGGCGGCGGGGGCTGGATACCGCCGGTGGCGGAAATGATTTTCTTGGAGTCTTTCTTGGGTTTTTTCTGTTCTCTTTGTTTAAAATCTTTACTCATATGCCCTCGCTAATATCGATTTTCGGGTTTAATTGCAGTTTAACAGAGGTCAACGAGTCTGTAAAGATATTATTTAAGGGATGTGTCAATGTTCTACGATAATGACAGTAGTTAACTGTTCAGGGAAAATGTCACCATGGGAATGCATGAGACAACGGTTTGAGATTGCCGCGTCGTCCCGACTTTATCGGGACTCCTCGCAAAGACGGATGGAATAACCAGGCAACCATGAACAGTGAGCGATAAACCGCTAACTAAAAACCCACCAAAACCGGGGAGAACACTTAAGTGTGGGAGGTTGCTTTTTCCAGTTTTTCCAGCGCCAGGCGGGCGGCTTCCATTTCCGCCAGCTTCTTGGCGCGTCCTATGCCGGTGGACAGCACGGTATCGTTCAGGCGCGCCTCTACCACGAAGGTCTTGGCGTGATCCGGTCCTTCTGTGGCGATGAGATGATAATTCGGCGCGGATTGTGATTGCGCCTGTAAATATTCCTGTAAACGGGATTTGTAATCCGTCACAATGTCTTCACTGATCGCAACCTGGAATTCCGGCTCGATCAACCTTAAAACTACGGTTTCGGTGACCTTCAAACCCTGATCCAGGTACACCGCCGCGATGACGGCTTCCAGGGCGCGCGCCAGGTTGGCGGGCTTATCCTGTCCGCCGCTGTTTTCTTCACCCTTACCCAGATACAGTTGGGCGCCCAGGTCAAGGCTTTTCGCCAGTAGCGCCAGCGTTTCCTGTTTCACCAGGTACGAACGGATTTTCGTCATCTGTCCTTCCGGCAATTCCGGGAAGTTGCGGTAGAGATTCTCCGCCACGATCAAGTCCAGGACGGCATCACCGAGAAATTCCAGGCGTTCGTTGGAAACGCCCGCGCCCGGGTTTTCATTGGCATAAGAACTATGGGTCAGCGCTTGTGAAAGCAGCGAGATTTGTTTAAAGGTCACACCTAATACTGTTTGCAGGATAGCGAGGTCGGTCACGGGATAATCTCCTTACAATCGATTCTACCTCAGAATAAGGGGTGAGAGACAACCGTGTCAAATAAAAGATGATTTGTTCTTCTGCGAAACCGAAAATGGAGGGCGGTGAGCGGGTCGCCGGGTAGGATGCAAACATCTATAATGCAACATCAACCACAGGCAGGTAATGACACTAATATGCGGAGGACGAACCGGGAGAAAGACGGGGCAGCAGGCTTAGTAGTCTTTGCCCTTCTCAAATTGATAGTGGTTAGTCACGATCTTGATGATAATATCACGCAAACTGGCCAGCGAACCGGCCAATTCTTCAATCTCGGCGTCGCTCAAACAATCGATAAACTGCCGGGTGCCTTCATGGACGGTCTGTATCCATTCCTGAAAAACCTGTTTGCCTTTTTCCGTCAGCCGGATTTTGATGCTCCGGCGGTCTTCGGTATCGTTCTCACGGCAAATATAACCCAGGTTTTCCAGCTTATCTACCATATGGGTCATCTGGGAGCGGGGGACTTGCAACCAGTCCGCCACCTTGGAAATATGCATATCCCCGGCATCATTAAGGATTTTCATAATGCCGAAATGAGGCGGCGTGATGTCTTCCTTAATGGCGGCAAAGACATTTTTCAGCAAAATGTTATTGATGCTTTTACCGATTACCGGCGGTATCAACAGCAAATCATCTGAAATCTGCCTGATTTTTTCTTCTCTACCCATCTTCCTGCCTGATTATCGTTAAAGATGATTGTGGGATTGCATAACATATTATATTAATTTATGCACATTGGCAATAGTCCTTTAGTCGTTATGCCAGCAAACCGCCATCGATCACCAGCGTGTGACCGGTGACATAACTGGCCGCATCCGAG
>JAQTOJ010000041.1 GCA_028713395.1 Dehalococcoidales bacterium
GATAGTATAACGGAAAAAGAGCGGGGGTGAAAATATAGGGGGCTATTGGCACAAGGGAGATTGCCGCGTCGCTTGTCTTCTCGCAAAAGGGTGAGGGAAAGCGGGTGGGTTGCGCGGGGCCAAACCCACCCTTACGGGAACGGGTAGAATGGCAAACGCTCACCGGCAGGATGCCTGTGCCACCGGCGCGGGAATGGCGGAAGAGGAAGGTAGTTTATAACAAATCCCTCTATATCTCCCCTTAAACTTAAGGGGAGACAAAATACGATGGATCCCCGATCTAGTCCCGATTCATTGAGATTCATCCGGGATGGGAATGAATGAGACAACGGTTTGAGATTGCCGCGTCGTCCCGACTTTATCGGGACTCCTCGCAAAGACGATTGGAAAAAGGACACCAGGAACCCGTGCACAGACATGGGAAGGGGCTTAGGAAAAACCCACAGGCGAGACGCCTGTGCCACCAAGGGCGAGGGACAAATCCCTCTGTATCTCTCCCCGATCAGGTCGGGGACAGGCTCCTTAAACTTAAGGGGAGAAGGAAACTCGGTCTTCTGGCACTACGGCCTCTGGATCCCAACTTCCGTTGGGATGACGTGAAAAGGGATGAAAGAGGGGAGAACCTAAAATAGAAAAAAGAAGAGGGCTCTAACCTGAATCCCTTTGACCCCGGAGCCACGGTCTGGGAGGGGTGGTGGCGTTAATTGAATCGGGAGATGTAAAATACTCCGCTTTCAACGCTCCGGTTTCCCCGGTCAGAGCCCTTTAGACGCTTGAGTAACGACAACGGGTAAAGATTAATATGTTGGTATGTAGAATATAAGGCAAAGGGTGTGCCTTGTCAATAGGGAAAATACACCATTGTTCAGATATGGTTGATATTGGTGAATGGCATTGCCGCCGGACGGGCGGCGTTTTTAGCAAAGCATTCCCTGATAAATATGCTAATCTTATCTGTAGCGGATTATGATTTCTCTGATCGTTTTGTTGGGCGTCTTGATCCTCATTATCGTCAGGCGCATCGGGAACATGAAGCTTCAGATCTGGCAGATCATGCTGGGCGGAGCGTTGACCGTGCTGTTGACCGGGCAGATAACGCCGTGGAGCGCAGTCAAGGCGATCAACATCGATGTCATCCTGTTTTTGCTGGGGATGTTCATTGTGGGGGAAGCCTTACAAGCGAGCGGCTACCTGGCGTATCTTTCCCACCGGTTGTTCCGGCGGGCAAAATCGCTGGATGCGCTGGTGCTGACGATCCTGTTCGGCATGGGCATCCTGGCGGCGTTTTTGATGAACGATACTCTGGCCATTATAGGCACGCCGGTGGTGTTGATGCTGGCGAAACAGACGAAAACCCGGCCGCAGATATTGATGCTGGCGCTGGCCTTTGCCATTACCATCGGCAGCGTGATGAGTCCGATAGGGAATCCGCAAAACCTGCTGGTAGCGGTGAACGGCAATGTAAACAATCCGTTCCTGACCTTTTTCCGCTACCTGTTATTGCCGACTTTGATCAACCTATTAATCGGCTTTGTAGTCTTGCGGTTGGTGTACCGGCGACAATTCCAGGGTGATTTTACGGAGCAGACCCCGGAAGGGGTGACCGATCCCAAACTGGCGCGCCTGACCAAAATTTCCCTGGCGATACTGGGATTGTTGATCGTGGTGAAAATAGGGCTGGTTTTTGCCGGCGTGCAGGCAGAGTTCCGCTTGACCTATATTGCGCTGGCGGCGGCCTTACCCATTTTACTGTTCAGCCCGCGGCGGTTGACCATTGCGAAACAGATCGATTGGTCGACGCTGGTGTTTTTCGCGGCGATGTTCGTTTTGATGCAGAGCGTCTGGGATGCCGGGTTGGTGCAAAACTTCATCAATAACCGCGGCTTCAATCTCACTTCAATAGGGATGATCTTGATCGTGAGCGTGATTTTGAGCCAGTTAATTTCCAATGTGCCGCTGGTAGCGCTTTACCTGCCGCTGTTAATGAAACTGGGGGTGGATGCCAAACAATTGATGGCATTGGCCGCGGGGAGCACGATTGCGGGGAACCTTTCGATACTCGGCGCAGCCAGTAATGTGATCATCATACAAAATGCCGAACAGAAAGCGGGAGAAACGCTATCCTTCCGGGAATTTGTGAAGATAGGCATACCGCTGACGATACTAAATACCCTGGTCTACTGGGCGTTCTTCACGTTATTCTAATACCGTGTGACGACCGGTTCGAGCTGTAATTTGCGCGCGACCGGTAAGACGGCGGCGGTGCGGCGCGGTTTAGCGGTAAAATCTCTTTTGATGGTCACGGGCACGGGTTTTACGGGCACCCGGTGATTTACAGCGGGTTTGCGGTGATACGGCTTCACATTTTCAGCGCTAAACCGTTTCCAGTCTTCAGGATGATACAGCAAAGGTTGCCGGGCAGTGTGATGTTTGACCTGAGCCGATTTATTACCGGCGGTTTCTTGCTTATACTTTTCCCAGGCTTCAGGGTGATAATAAACCGGTTGGCGGGAAGAAGTGCCGGTGGTACTTTGCATGGTGGTGGCGTTCAGGGCGGCGCCCTGTTTCAAATAATCCAGCCATTGTTCCGGGTTGTGGAACAGCCCTTTCTTTTCAATTTGAGCGGCTTGCCGGGCTTTGTCTGTCATTGCATCCGGTTGCGCCCATTCGGCTTTGCGATAGTAAAGGCCTTCACGCGCCGGTGATGTTTTGGTTTCCGCCATGATCGGCTGGAGGTCAGCGCCTTGCTGTCTCATGTAATCCGCCCAATTATTGGGGTGGGTGTAGAGGGCTTTGGGGTTTTCCGAGACTTCATGGGTTTTGGGGGTGGTTTTATTATATTTGGACCACTCATTGGTCTGGTAGAACAAGCCGGCTTTGACCGGATTCAACCGGGTGAGGGTCTTGCCGATGTTGTTACCGATGATGTAAGCCCGGCGGGTAAATTTACCCCAGGCTTCCGGGTGGTAATATAAACCGCCGGCGTAGGAAGACATTTCCGCCGCGGATAGTTCGTTGGCGAGTTCCTCGTGGATAACGGCGCCCGGGATGCCTTCGGTGGTCAGCTTGGGCAGCATGATGCGGGCAACGACCATGCGTAAAATACCGGATAGAAGGAAAAGGGTAAGGATCTTGCTGCCGAAAATGGGCACGATATTGTTCACCAATAAAGCGCCGGTGAGCGCCCCGAGGGCAACGGAAAATGAAGTGAGGCTCTTGTAATAGACAATATAGCGTAAGCGCTGTTCCGGTGAGGTAGCTTTATAAATGAAGGTTTGCACGGAAAGATCAAAGGCCGCCCAGACGACGCCGGAGAAGGCCTGTATCATACACAGGTAGGCGATATTGGTGGAGAACAGCCAGAGTACCGGCACAATGGGAATGAGGTAGGCGACCATGCTCAGGACTTTCAAGCTGCCGGTTTTATCCACCATTTTACCCCAGAAGGTGAGGCTGATGACGCGGGCAATAAATTCAAAAGAGACCACCGCGGCGAAGGTCATATAACCGAATTTCAGTTCGTCCATCATGTAAGAGGCAAATAACGGACCGGCTAAATTGGTGGCGAAGGTGAACATTGAGACGAAGAGAATGAAAACACCGAGGTGGCTTGATCTGGCCTGCTTGAGGAAGGTTAAAAAGCCGAATTCCGCGGGTTTAGTTTTGGATTCCGGAATCACGGGTGGTTTGATGCGGGTATACAAAAAAGCGCTGGCGGCCGAGGCAAAGAGGGCGAATAGCAAGATGACCGCAAAGCCGAACAAGTTTTTATTGGCATTGGTTTCAAGAATGATGCCCATGATATAAAAGGTCAATAGATAGGCAGCGCCGGATATAACCGAACGCCAGCTTAGATACCGGCCCATTTTATCCGTGGGCACGATATTGGCGATCCAATAATCGCGCAGGGGGCCTAACAAAACAGTAGGGACGATATTGATGATCCATAAAGCCGTGAGCATTAACGGATGAACGTGGGTAAAGAGCATCATCACGAGGACGATAGGAATCCAAGTGGCGGTGTTGGCCAGGGCTAGTATCACAACGGTGCGGCGAGTGGAGGTTTTGGGGCCTTCAATAAGAGAGGGGACTTTTAACAGAAAGACGGAAAGGAATAAGTTTGTCAAACTGCTTAATAAGGCGACGCCGCTGCCGTTGGCGCCGGCGGCAATAACACTTTGTGATTGGTAAGCGATGGCGGCATTCTCAACGGAACCGCTGCCGGCTTCGGCGTGAAATAAAGTAAGGCTGGGTTCTTTTTTGTCTTTGCTTTTAGCCCAAATGAATTTCATGTTTACCCACCAATAATACGAAATAGACCACGGGTAGATAGTAAGGAGGTATGATGATAATAATTCATATTGTGTAGCGGGTTGGTGACAAAGCCGATATTTCCGTAAAACAACAATACGGAATCAAGGCGATGTTATTTGAATGTGTAAAAAATAGAGGAACACAATTAAAAGGATTATGCTGCTCCATTTTCTAATGGCTCACCTGAGCAAGAAGTCCTGAAAGGAATCAGGTCCGTATTCAATTTAGAAAAAAGCTTTCTCGCTTTTTGTTTTGAATTTCCGGGGCAACTTCAACTTAATTCATCCGCAACCTGTCAACTGCCGCCGGTACCATGGTTCAGCTATTCTGCATAAGCGGGAAGTTTTTTTACACCCGCGAATACTCCACTCTGCCCAGAGACAAGCCATCAATCAATTTTATGACCAACCACTTGCCTCCTCTCTAATAATAATTATAGGTTACATTATGGTAAATTACAATAGGTTTGAAGCTAAAAAATAGTTTTTCGGGGTGGGGAAACAGCTTTTTAGCGGGTGGTGTGAAGTGCCTGTTTTCATGGGGGAGAAAGGTTTTGTCCGGATGCAGGATCAGGTGTGGGATGCAAGGAAAGAGATTTATGACAAATCCCTCTGTATCTCCCCTTAAACTTAAGGGGAGACAAAATACGTTGGATTACCGCCCCGATTACTTACGGGATGAACAGCAGACAAGCTGCTGAATGGGTGCCACCGGCGCGGGAATGGCGGAAGAGGAAGGTAGTTTACAACAAATCCCTCTGTATCTCCCCTTAAACTTAAGGGGAGACAAAATACGAGGATGCCAGATCTAGTCCCGATTCATTGAGATTCGTACGGGATGGCGATGAAACCGCTCATCCGGGATGGGAATGAATGAGACAACGGTTTGAGATTGCCGCGTCGTCCCGACTTTATCGGGACTCCTCGCAAAGACGATTGGAAAAAGGACACCAGGAACCCGTGCGCAGACAAGGGAAGGGGTTTAGGAAAAACCCACAGGCAGGATGCCTGTGCCACCAAAGGCGAGGGACAAATCCCTCTGTATCTCTCCCATCGATGGAGAGAAGATGGTACTAAGGGCAAGAGAGGGGTATATAGCTTCAATATGGGAATGAATGAGACAATGGTTTGAGATTGCCGCGTCGTCCCGACTTTATCGGGACTCCTCGCAAAGACGATTGGAAAAAGGACACCAGGAACCCGTGCGCAGACAAGGGAAGGGGCTTAGGAAAAACCCACAGGCAGGATGCCTGTGCCACCTGCTCCGGGATGACGTGAGAGGAAGAGATGCTTCGCCACTGCGCGTTCTCAGCATGACAATGGGGAAAAAGGGGGAAATCTACCATTGACACCGCTTTTGATGGAGAGTACGATGCATTTATAATTCGGAGGGGGAGATGCCGGAAATTAAACTGGTGTGCTGGAATGTGAATGGCATAAGGGCGGTTTACAAACGCGGATTTTTGGATTGGCTGCGTGGGGAAAAGCCGGATATTTTGTGTTTGCAGGAAACGAAGGCGGCACCGGATGATTTACCGCCGGAAATACGAGACTTGGAGGGTTATTCCGGGGATTGGAATAACCCAATGCGCAAGGGTTACGCCGGGGTGGCGACCCTGAGCCGGCGGAAACCTTTGGAAGTGAAAATGAATATTGCCCGCCCGCGCCTGGATATGGAAGGGAGGGTATTGATTCACCTTTACCCCGGATTTACACTTTACAACGTATATTTTCCGAACGGGAAGAAAGACGCGGTGCGTTTGAAATACAAGATGGATTTTTATGACGACATCTTGATCGATCTGGAAGCCCGCCGCCGCAAGGGAGAGAAACTGATCGTTTGCGGGGATTATAATACCGCTCATGAAGAAATAGACATAGCGCGGCCGCGGGAGAATGCCAAAGTCTCCGGGTTTTTGCCCGAAGAAAGGGCATGGCTGGATAAATACATAGCAATGGGTTACGTGGATATTTTCCGGCGTTTACACCCTGAACCGGCGCAATACACTTTCTGGGATATGAAAACCGCCGCACGCGAGCGGAACATCGGGTGGAGGATAGATTACTTTTTTATCACGGAGAATTTGCTGGCGGATGTAAAGGCGGCGACCATATTAAAAGATGTAACGGGGTCCGATCATTGCCCGATTAGTTTGATATTGAAAAGCGGTTGAATAATGGACTATGATATTGTGGCCGATTAATTTGAATTCCAGATACCGCGATACGTAATATCCAGCCTGGAGGTTAAGCAAATTGACAGTTCGTAAAACGACAATATTGATTGTCGTCTTCGCCTCTCTGATCGTTTTAACCGCGACTTTTTTACTAAATCAGTACTACCTCATCCACAGCTACGAAAATATCGAAAAGAGGCTGGTCGGTGAAAATACGCTGAGCGGCGTGAGGATACTTAACGACCAAATAAATTCTATAGCGAGCGACACGGCCGATTGGGCATTCTGGGACGATTCCTACCAATTTGCGATAGACCTGAACAAGGCGTATATCGATACCAATATGCAGTCCACCACTTTTACGCTGCTAAATATCGATTGCTTGATGTTCCTCAATCAAGAAGGGAAAATAGTCTATTCACTTGCGTATGACACCGGTTTGGAAGAATTTGTTTCCGTGCCGCGGGCGATCATTAGTTACGTAAAGGCAAATGACGGGTTACGGTTCCCGGATAAGGCCGGTTCCGAACGTGGAGTAAAGGGCATTATAGATCTGCCGGACGGCAGCCTGTACGAAGCGGCCGCGTATTCTATTTTACCGAGCACGGGCGAAGGGGTGAGCCGCGGTTCACTGATCATGATGCGTAATCTGAACGACATAGAAACCGGGAATATCAGCCGGATGAGCTTGGCCAATTTGAACATCAAGGCGTTGAATCAAGGCGACCTGCCGCAAGACTACCGGCAGGCTTATAGCGAATTGAACACAAACACTTCTGTGTTCGTAAACGCGCCCGATGGGAATAATATTTACGGATACGGGCTGGTAATGGATATCAATGGCAACCCGGCGGCGATTTTACGCGTGCAGGATGTACGGGCAATCTATCAGGAAGGTAAACAAAGCACGACCGTCAGGGTACTGTACAGTTTTTTGGGAATATGCGTGGGATTAATGGTGGTAATTATGATATTGAACACCAGAATCCTGGCGCCAATTGTGAAGATGAGAGACCAGCTCCGGAAAATCAGTAGAGAGAACGATTATAACGCCCGTTTGAAAACAACCGGCAAGGATGAGTTTACGGATCTGGCGACGGATATCAACCAGATGCTGGGGGAAATTCAAAATCATATTGAAAAAGATAAACTACAGAAACAAAAGCTGGAAACAGAACTAAAACAACGGGCTGATTTCACGAGGGAATTGGTGCATGAATTAAAAAGCCCGATCACCCCCATTATTTCCTCCAGCGAATTACTGGTGGACGGCTTGAAGGATGAACCCTGGCTGAGGCTGGCGAAGAATGTATATAAGGGCGCGCTGGATATGAACGACAGGCTCGATGACCTGGTGGATGTCGCCAGGGGTGAGATCGGGACGCTGGCATTAAGGCGGGAAACGCTGGACATGGGGGCGGTCATAAGGCAAATCACGGACGAGATGACGCCTTTGATTTCCAGCCGGACGCAAGAATTTAAATTGGATCTACCGGCGTCATTGCCTTTGATACAGGGGGACGAAATACGCATCAGGCAGGTCTTAAGGAACCTCATTAGCAATGCTACCAAATTTTCCCCCGAAAAAGGGTTGATAAGTATCACTGCATTGCAAAATAATGGTAATATAGTAGTCAAGATTGCCGATACCGGGCGCGGCATGAACCGGGAGAAGCTGGCGACGATTTTCGATGAAAAATCCAGGACGGCGGAACCCGTTGACCGGCATTCCGGTCTGGGATTGGGCTTAAGGCTGGCGAAGACCCTGGTGGAACTGCACGGCGGGACGATCAGCGTGGAGAGCGAAGTAAATAAGGGTTCTACCTTCAGCTTCACGATACCGGTTAATAACGAGACCAGAGCGGATGAAAACGAAAAAGGTTAATATCGGATGAAAGTACTAATAGTCGAAGACAACCCCGAAATTTCCACTGCGATCGGTGTCTCGATGCAAATCCGCTGGCAAGATGCCCAGATAATCACGACGCACCTCGGGGAGCGTGGGGTGGAGATGGTGGAGACGGAAAAACCGGATGTGGTGATATTAGACCTGGGTTTACCGGATATTAGCGGTTATGAAGTTTTGAAACGCATTCGTCTGTTTTCCCTGGTGCCGGTGCTGATTCTGACGGTACGTTCTGAAGAAGACGATATAGTCAAAGGGCTGGAATACGGCGCGGATGATTATATGGTGAAACCTTTCCGCAAGCTGGAATTACTTTCCCGCGTGCAAGCCCTGATGCGGCGTTATGCTTCATTCCAGGAATCGGACGAACCGGTGGTCTGCGGACCGCTTTCACTGAACCCGGTGAGCGGGCAACTGGTGATCAGCAACCGGGAAATCAAGTTGACCAACACGGAACGGCGGATCGTGCATCATTTGATGCGTAATTGCGGGCATGTGGTGACCTACGCCAGTCTGGCGGAAGCGGTGTGGGGGGCGGATTATCCCGACGCGGCGAATAGTCTGAAAGTGTATGTGCGCCGTCTGCGGGAGAAGATAGAGGAAGACCCCGGGAATCCCAAGATGATATTGACGACTTCCGGCATTGGTTATTACCTGGCGAAACAGGACTGAATTCCTTTCATTTGCTTTCTCATTTTTATATCAAGCGCAGATCTTTCTGAAAATGCAAACGCCCGCCAGAGGCGGGCATTCACATGAGTAGGGTAAGTGAATTGTAGAGCGCGAACATCCTTTCAATTTGTATCGTTGTTCTTAGAATAACGTGCGCCGGGTGAATAACCCATAAAATATCAGTCTGGAAATGTAAAAAATCTGTAAATATGCCTTATGTCTGCGGGCAAAGTGATGTTTCGTCCAGATTACTTACGGGATGAACAGCAGACAAGCTGCTGAATGGGTGCCACTTGCGCGGGAGTGGCGGAAGAGGAAGAAAGGTTTGGTCTGGATCCCCGATCAAGTCGTGGATGGGCTCCTTATAAAAGTGGGACTCAAGATATTAGCATTTTAATTACGGCTTGTCTTACAGGGAGCAATATAGCAAATCCCTCTGTATCTCCCCTTAAACTTAAGGGGAGACAAAATATGATGGAATCCAGATCAAGTCCCGATTCATTGAGATTCATACGGGATGGGCATGAATGAGACAATGGTTTGAGATTGCCGCGTCGTCCCGACTTTATCGGGACTCCTCGCAAAGACGGGTGTCCACAGGCGGGATGCTTGTGCTACCAAAGGTGAGGGACAAATCCCTCTGTATCTCTCCCCGATCAGGTCGGGGACAGGCTCCTTAAACTTGAAGGGAGAGAAGGAACGCCCTGGATCCCAGCCTACGCTGGGATGACGTATAGGAAGAGATGGGCACTAAAGGCAAGCGCGGGGTATATTGCTTCAATATGGGAATGAATGAGACAATGGTTTGAGATTGCCGCGTCGTCCCGACTTTATCGGGACTCCTCGCAAAGACGATTGAAGGGAAGGACACGATTAAAGGATGCGGC
Organism: Dehalococcoidales bacterium; assembly: GCA_028713395.1. Lineage (GTDB taxonomy): Bacteria > Chloroflexota > Dehalococcoidia > Dehalococcoidales > Fen-1064 > JAQTOJ01. Next base: position 9,956 of record JAQTOJ010000041.1, read on the forward strand.
ACCCTCACCCCGTATCCCCGTATCAAGTACGGGGTAAACTCCGTACGGGACAGGCTCTCAAGGGAGAGATGATGTTTACTAAAGGAAGAGATCTGTAGCAAGGAATTTTGCCTGGAAGGGCGCAACCCTTTATACTTGAGGGAAAGATGAGAACGATGACGATACCCCTGATCAAATTGTTGACCGAGACCGGTTTGGGCAGTCGCCGGAAAATGGCGGATGCAATCCGTGAGGGCAAAGTGAAAGTGAACGGCGTAGTAGCGGAAAGTTTTACGCAGCCAGTTGACCCGCACGCCGATGCCGTGATGTTCGAAGGGAAAAAAGTGCAGGAAAACCGCGAACAGAGCGTTTACCTGATGTTGCATAAACCCAAGGGGTTGCTGACGACCACCGGCGATGAAAGAGGGCGGGAGACAGTATTTGATATTCTGCCGGAACAATATAAAAGTATGCGTCTGTATCCGGTAGGCCGCCTGGATAAAGACACCACCGGGTTGCTGTTATTGACCAACGACGGCGAGCTGACACATAAGTTGACACACCCCAGTTTTGAAAAAGAAAAAGAGTACCTGGTGCGCATCGAAGGGAAACTTACGCCGGGGGAGAAGCAACAATTAACCCGCGGCATCAACCTGGAAGACGGCGTGACGTCACCGGCGGCGATACGGGAAATCAGGGCGACCTCCGGGTTTAATTACTCGCTGGTCATCCATGAAGGCAAGAAGCGGCAGATCCGGCGGATGTTCGCGCATCTGGGGTATACGGTGCTGGAACTGAAAAGGGTGCGGCTGGGCAAATTGATTTTGGGAAATCTGCAAGAGGGCGAGACCCGACCTTTAACGCCGCTGGAAGTGCGGAATTTGCGGTTGGGGTGAACGGCCGCTCCCTTGATGATGTCGATAGCAGGCGGATACGGCGCAAAGTCAGATATTTACGGGTTTATTTCCGGTAACGGCCCCGTTGCAACGGGCAATATTTTCCGGCTGAGAGGCGATTAACATAATATCTTAATATTTTACGGAAAAATTGCCGTTTAGATACAAAAATAATTAAAACATTTGTTCCTAATTGTATTGTTTTCACTATTTATATATGCTATCATTATGTTGAGACGAAAATGACCACAGGAGAAAAGCTTAAAGCACTGGATCTAGCCATCTCCCAGATTGAGAAACGCTTTGGAAAAGGCGCGATCATGAAACTGGGAGAATCTACCGGTGTGGCAATTGCGGGTGTAATTTCCACGGGTTCCATATCCCTGGATGTGGCTCTTGGTTTAGGGGGTATCCCACGGGGGCGTATCACCGAGATATTCGGGCCGGAATCATCGGGCAAAACTACTTTGGCTTTGCACGTGATTGCCGAGGCCCAGAAACAGGGTGGTACCGCTGCCTATATAGATGTTGAGCATGCCTTGGACCCGGTGTATTCGGGTCATATCGGGGTAAATATCGATGATATGCTCATTTCTCAACCCGATACCGGAGAGCAGGCGCTGGAAATTTGTGAAGCGCTGGTACGCAGCGGGGCAGTGGATATTATTGTAGTGGATAGCGTGGCCGCACTGGTGACCCGGGCGGAAATAGAAGGCGAAATGGGCGATAGCCAGGTAGCCTCACAGGCCCGTTTGATGTCGCAGGCCTTGCGCAAGCTGGCGGCGGCGATCGGCAAATCCGGCGCGGCGGTCATCTTTATCAACCAGCTAAGGGAAAAGGTGGGCATAGTTTTCGGCAATCCGGAAGTAACCCCCGGCGGCCGCGCCCTGAAGTTCTACTCCTCGATTCGCGTCGATCTGCGGCGCATCGAGACGATCAAGCAGGGTGAGGAAGCCACCGGGACACGGGTGAAGGCCAAGATTGTGAAGAACAAAGTAGCGCCGCCATTCCGCACGGCTGAGTTCGATATCATGTTTGACCACGGCATCAGCCGCGAAGGCGATCTGATCGATCTGGGCGTGACGCTGGGGATCATCAAGAAAGCTGGGGCATTTTTATCCTGG
>JAQTOJ010000042.1 GCA_028713395.1 Dehalococcoidales bacterium
CGTTGGTAAATAGTCAACCGGCGCCGATAACCCCGTCCGAGCCTGTGACAACAGTACCTGAGCAAGCCACAACAGCAGAATCCGCCGCAACATTTTTACCATCCGAACCCACGACGGAACCGGTCACAACGAGCGCAATCGGGAATCTATCACCGGAACCGGAAACTGCAACGGGGTTTTGGCAATCATTGAAATATGAACAAACATTTTTGGTTGGTTTATTGCTGACATGGGTTATCGAGATTCCGGTCGCGGTTGTTATTATCAAATATCTGATGAAGCGTCAGGAAATCGGTATTATCAAGATCATTTTCGTGGGGCTGGTAGCTTCTGGGCTGACGTTGCCGTATCTCTGGTTTGTTTTGCCGCTTTATGTTTCTAACAATTTCCTTTATCTGGTTAGTGGTGAATTGTTGGTGGTTATTGTAGAAACTCTGATATACAGCCAATTCCTCAAATTGAAATTAATACCGTCGTTTACGGTGTCTTTAGTGGCAAACATTGCATCGACGCTTATCGGCATGCTTTTATAATGATTCCAACTTGAGGTTTATCACGCACGGTGAGATGAACGAATGATAAAAACTAAAACGACCATATTCAAAGAAATCGTGGATATCATGTCAAAAGACTATTCGGGGTGGCAGGATAAAAAGGCCTGCAATCACCCGGAAAAGTATGTAATCACCGATGATATGCCGGATGAGGAATTTGTGAAGACGGTGAGGTCTTATCTACTGGATTTCCAGGACCATCATGTCAACTTCAGACGGAATACTGCCAATGTTTTTACCAACGGCTTCGATGTGCGCCGGTATGAAGACAAATTGTATGTGTACAGGGTCGATCAGGAAAAAGAATTGCGAGTCGGGGATGCCATTTGTGCAATCGATGGTCAGGACATCCCCACGGTGGCACAACGTTTCCAGAAGGAACTCTATTATGAGACCAACGAACGACAAAACTGGTGGTCTGTTTTAGTTGGTTCGAAGAAATGTACGGTACAAAGAGAAAACCGCAAATTCGAATTCGTGCTCAAGCGGTACAGTCCGGGAGATGAACCACCGGTTTATGCATTCAAACAAATCAATGAGAAAACATGCCTACTTACCCTGAGCGATTTTGTCAACGGCAGCGCGATAAATGAACTATTAGTTAAAAACCACAACGCCATTAATAATAGCGCCAACTTGATCATTGATGTGCGTGTAAACGACGGCGGTTTTGATATGGCCTATTTCCCTTTACTGAAGTATCTTTTCCCTGAGAAGACCGGGATAAACAAATTGATTGCGGATGACGCGCCGGTGCTGATGAATTGCACGCAACGTAATTGCGATCTGAGAATAAAAAACTTTACCGATTTTCACCAAAAAGGAATGTTAACCGCCGATTCACTGCAACAAGCAATCGTCTTTTACAAAGCCAACTATGCTAAAGGGTTTGTACCGGCGGATGACGGCACGGATTATGAAATCGAGGGCGGCCCAAACCCTGCTAAAATATACATTTTAAGTGACTATTACTGCCGGAGTTCCGGCGATGCTTTTGTCCAGATGGCGAAAAAGTCACGTAAGGTCAGGGTGATCGGCAGGAATACCATGGGCATTACGGATTATAGTGATACCGCGATGGTGGATTTTGGTGATTACAGGTTTATGTATTCCGTATCAAAAATTAACGGGCAGCACATTGGTGGCATAGGCGTCCCCGTGGACGTTTACATTCCCTGGACGCCGGCACATCTGAAAAGAGACGTGGATTTGGAAAAAGCGTTGTTTATGATGTAGTTTTCCCGTGTGACTGCGGCGACTAGAAACCCTTAATCAAATTTGCTGAGATGATGTATGAAACAGAAACTAAAGCGCCTGTTCAAAGCCTACGGTGAGTTGTTAGGGGAAATTTACAAGCAAGCGCCGGGCATGGTCGTTCTAACCTTTGTTGCGGCGATAATTTCAGGTCTTTTTACGCCTGTATCCATTTTTGTAAATACCCATATATTTAACGATGGTATTTCGGTGGCGAAAGGGCAAATGACGTTTGGTCAATATACACCATATATAGTACTTTTTGTGTTGGTCACGATTCTGCCGAATATCATAACCAATATTTTTGTTTACGGTTATGTTGAACCCCGCTCGCTCCTAATTCTTAGAACAGCCTTGAAAGGCAGAATGCTGGAAAAAATCAAAAGAATGAAATACGAGCATTTTGAGAGCGAAGCCTCAATGGAGATCATTGACAAGGCTTATAACCGTGCCGAAGGTTCTGCCCGGCACATGTTTCCAATGTATGTTGTTTGGACGCTTTCTTCTTTTATCGCCAGCATCGGAGGTCTATGGTACTTGTTCAACGTCAGATGGTGGCTGGTGCTGACAGTAATAACCCCATGGATTTTAGAATCCTTTTTCATCACCAAAGACAACTTGAATATTTATGATGAATTAGAAACCTATTGGAATAACGAACGCCGATATGGAATTTTGGGGGGATTTCTCAAAACGCGGGAATATCTGAAGGAAAACAAACTATTCGGTGCATCCGATTACTTGATAGATACGTACAAAACGAGATTGAACAACCGCAACAGGGAATATGAGGGATTTTATTTCAAACATCTAAAACGTCATTTCACCCAATACAATATCACCAAAATCTCCCAGCTAGCTAATGTCATTATTCTGCTGGTCCTTTTTGTCCATGGACAGATGAGCGTGGGGCTTTTTATCTCCCTGACATTGCTGGTATTCACCACTATATATTTTTCCCTGGGTGGGACAATGATCTTTTTCCGGGCAAGCGGTTATCATATGAATTTCTTTGATTATTTTAACAAGTATTTTGATTTATCCGAGGACAAGCAGGGTGAAATCAACACCTTACCTGAGGCGTATGACATCGAATTCAAAGATGTCTGGTTTCGGTATCCGAATACTGAAAGAAATATATTAAAGGGGCTTTCGTTAAAGGTAAGACACGGTGAAAAGGTCTCCATTGTGGGGGAAAACGGCGAGGGCAAGACGACCATGATCAAGCTGTTGATGGGGCTTTTCACCCCCGACCGTGGAACGATATTGATAAACGGACGATCCCTCTTTGAATATTCGCCAAAAGCAAGGAGTAAATTGTTCGGCACGGTTTTCCAGGATTTTACGCGTTACAGCATCACCGTAAAAGAAAATGTGGCGCTGGGCGACATTGATGCGATAGATAACAAAGAGGTCTTTGAGAACGCGATCAAGGAAGCGAAAGCGGATGGGTTTATCAATAACCTTCCCAATAAAGAAAATACTTTATTAGGACGAGATTTTGAGGGAGGGATTGATATTTCCGGCGGGCAGTGGCAGAGGATAGCCATAGCCAGGGCGTTTATGGGAGATAAACCGGTACTTATACTTGATGAGCCTACCAGCCAACTCGACCCCGTGGCTGAAAGTAATTTATACAGTGAATTTGCCACGATGGCCAGCAACAAAACGGCGATATTTATTACACATCGTCTTGCTTCCACAATGATAACGGACAAGATATTCGTTATTTCCGATGGGAAATTAACCGAGAACGGCACACACAACGAGCTGATGAAGCTTGGGGGATTGTACGCCAAAATGTTTGAAGCCCAGAAACAATGGTACAACAAGAATGAAGCGGTAGAAGATGGTTAACGATAAAACCACGAAAATCGAAAGTGATATCAACACAGAAAACAAACCCGGAGTGAAATTTGTGGTGCGGCTCTGGAGGTATGTTTTCGGTTCGGCAAAGACGATGTGCCTCATTTTTATGGTCTTATCAATTACGTTGTCGCTACTTCAACCCATACTGGCGTTTATCTGGCGGAGATATATAGATAGCGCGAATAGTTTCATCACAGGTAAAAACATCTTCCCAGTGGCACTGCTGGCAGTAAGTTATTTTGTCATCGGTTTTGTTTCCAACCTGATCGATCGGTATACCAGAAAGTATGAACAAATAGAGAGGCTTGACGTGGTACAAGCCAACCGCTTCCAGGAATTGCTGGATTCCAAGATGTACCGGAAAATCAGCAAGCTTGATCCTGAATATATTGAAATTCCTAAAATTAACGATACGATGAACCGTGTTTTTGTTTTTACCGCTGACGGGTGGAGCGGTATCAACGGTGGAGTGATGACACCCGGATATTCAGTCATATCTAGTCTTGTCTCTGTTTTTGCGATTGGCGCATCGCTGTTTATTCTCAATCCGTGGCTGTGTTTGCTACTGATAATTGCGGCGATTCCTACATTATATGTGACCTATATCGGTAACAAATGGCAATTCAAGTTTATTAAAGATAACTCCAAACTCTCAAGGGAAATCAATTATTATCAAGGACTTATGCTCGGGAACGCCGCCAAGGAAATAAAAGCCTTTTCTCTGTTTGACTTCTTTTACGGTAAATGGAAGACACGGATTGATGATTACACGGTTAAGGAAAAACGGGTATATACGAAACAAATGGTGTTAGCTACGATCAACAATACTATCAGCGGGTTAGCGATCGCCGGAGCCAACATCTTTGCGATTGTCTTGTTTTCTCGCGGAGAGATATCCTTGGGCGCGCTTGGGGCGGTGATGGTACTTATCGGAGCTTTGATCGGAAGCACCTCTCTGTTTTTCAGTTCGATCGCCACGGTATTATCCAAGAAAAATGAAGCCGCGATGTTTTTTGATTTGATGGACTTGCCGGACCAGATGGAATCTGGAGAAAAGATTGCGACCATAAGCGAGATAAAGGCAGAAAATCTGAAATACCGTTATCCGCTCACGGAAAAATATGTGCTGGAAAATGTTAATCTAACTATCCGCAAGGGTGAAAAAGTGGCTTTGGTAGGCGAAAACGGCGCGGGGAAAACTACTTTTGTAAAGTTAATCAGCGGATTGTTAAGCCCATCTGAAGGGGAACTAAAAATCAACGGATTGCCATTTGAGAAGGTGAACCCGAACTCACGATACGATGTCCTTAGCGCGGTGTCACAGGACCCGGCGCGGTACACCACTTTTACGATCGGTGATAACGTATTTATCGGGGATACACTAAAACCCCGAGATGAGAACAACATGGAACGGGCACTGGATTTCGCCGGTATTGCCGACATAGATAAAACCTTGCTGCTGGGTAAGGATATAGGCGGCACGGATTTATCCGGGGGGCAGTGGCAGAAGCTGGCAATTGCCAGAGGCCATTACCGCAACCGGAATTTTATTATCCTCGATGAGCCGACCGGCAATCTGGATCCCCTCGCCGAAGCTGCAATTTTCAAAAAGTATTTGCAGATCGCCGAGAATAAAACGGTGATATTTGTAACGCACCGCATTAGCGTGGCGTCTCTGGCGGATAGAATTGTAGTTTTTGCCAACGGTAAGGTAGTGGAGGATGGTTCCCACCGTGAATTGATCGAACATAATCAAGAATATGCCCGCTTATATAAAACGCAGGCAAAATGGTATAACCGGTGAGTCCAAAAATAACAAAATTCGTCTGGATCCGTTGTCAAGTCCCGATTTCCCCAAAATCATGCGGATGGGATAAAAGATTTATCTCGTGTTGACCATGGGGTAGAGCTTACTCCAGATGATCTCCTGAGCGTCTTTCACCATGCGGTCGATGAGTTCTTTGCAGGTGGGGATATCGTGGATCAAGCCCACCACCTGACCGCATTCCGCCATGCCGGCTTCAAGATCGCCGTCAAAATACACTTTTTCCGCCAGTTTGCCGCTGGTGACTTTGAGCAATTCTTCCAACGGGGCGCCCTGTTTTTCCAATTCAATGACTTTGGCAGACGGCCCGTTTTTCAGACTGCGTGCCGGTACCTTGATCGAGCGTTGCGTCACGACCACGTCGTTTTCGTTAGCTTTGACCAGCCATTCTTTGAATTTGGGGTGAGCGGTGCATTCCTTGGTGGCCATGAAGCGGGTGCCCATAAGAATAGCGTCCGCGCCTAAAGACAGGGCGGCCACCATACCCGCCGCATCCCCAATACCGCCGCCGGCAATAATGGGGATTTTGACCTGCTCCGCCGCCGCGCGTATCAAGACCAGCGAACCGACATCGTCCGGTCCGGGATGACCGCCGCACTCATAACCGATAATGGCCACGGCGTCGCAGCCGATTTCCTCGGCGGTCTTGGCAAAACGCACGCCGCCGGGGGCTTTGTGGATGACCTTCACGCCACCGTCTTTGAGTTGTTTCATCAGGTTAACAGGACTGCGTCCTGAAGTTTCGACGATCTTGACACCCTCTTCGATAAGTATGGCGATATATTCCTCGTTGTTCACGGGGCGGGTTGACGGTGACAGGTTGATGTTGACCCCAAAAGGTTTATTGGTAAGCTTCTTGACACGTTTTAACGCCGTGCGGAAATCTTCTTTGGTGGCGAAATTCACGGAGGCGATGATGCCCAGCCCTCCGGCATTGGAGACGGCGGCGGTGAGTTCCTCGCGGGAAAGGTGCACCATGCCGCCCTGAATAATGGGATATTTAATACCGAACAGTTTAGTAATTTTAGTTTCGAACATAATCATTCTCCTTTACAGGTAACAGGGTTATTATAACAAGAGTGTGTGGGGATAACCAGAAAAAATCAAGCTGTTATGCGGACTCATTCAGGTCAACGAATAAAATCCTAATATCGAAGCACGAAATCCTAAACAAACTTAAATATCCAAATACAAAACCACTACTAACTCTCCCATATTATTGGGGCAGGCGGCTTTGTTATTTAAGGGAGGAAGTAAGGGTAAAGTGGTATTAGATTGGTCAGGCGATTGTGAAGAGAAGGATTCTCCCGCAAAGAAGATCTACCAACGACAACCTGCTTGACAAGCCGGATACGAGACTATAAGCTAGACATTACTGACCCGAGATATGTTGATTAGCGAAGAGCCCGGCCTGTGACGAATAGAAAACTTCCGGTAAATTTACACATACTGGACGCCTTTCTCTTTTTCGTGCCTGTTTCCATTCTTTTTTATTACCTGAAGGTCGATTACGCCATGACTTTTTTTGTCACGGCGGCGGCGCTGGCAGGTCTCACCCATTTGCTGGCGGAATCTACCGCCGTCATTGCGGGCAAGGTCTCGTCCACTATCTCCGCGCTTTTGAATGCCACCTTCGGTAATGCCATTGAGTTTGCGGTAGCATATTTTTCCCTGAAAGCCGGTTTGGTAGAACTGGTCAAGGCGTCTATTACCGGTTCCATTATCCTGAATGTGCTTTTCCTCATTGGCTTGGCCATGGTGGCCGGCGGTTTGAAATATAAAGAACAGAAATTTAACAAGGAATCCGCCGGTCTGGCTTCCACCATGCTCATTATCGCCGTCGTGGGGCTGGCATTGCCTTCGCTGTACAAAATGGTGGTGGGGCAGCCGGCGCCATCAATGAGCATCGCCGTGTCCATCATCCTGGGGGTGATTTATCTTTTAAGCCTGCTCTACACATTAGGCACGCACAAACACCTCTTCACAGTGGAAAGGCAGCCGCCGGATGAGACGCCCGGACGCTGGTCGATCAAAGTGGCCGTGCTGGTTTTGATTTTAGCCACGCTGGCGGTGGGTTTTGAATCCAATGTCCTGGTGACGACGATCCAGCCGATCATGTCCCACACCGGCATTTCGGAAACATTTATCGGTCTGATCTTTGTGGCGGTGTTGACCAATATTCCGGAAATGGTGAGCGCCATGACCTTCGCGCGGCGTAATCATATGACACTTTCGCTGGAAATAGGCATGAGTTCGGCGTTGCAGATGGCTTTGTTCGTGGTGCCGATCCTGGTGGTGATCAGTTCGGCTTTCGTGGGCGGTTCACTGGACCTGGTGTTCGGGCCGTTCGAGATTGCGGCGGTACTGGTGACCGCCATGATCGCCAATTACATCGGCTCGGACGGAGTCTGTCACTGGCTGGAAGGGGCGCAATTAATCGCCGTCTATTTACTCATCGGGGTAGCGTTTTATTTTTTGTAATGGTGAAAAAGTAGTTGTAATATCAGGTTCTATTTAATAAAATAATTAATGATGAGTTTTTTCCGGTGAAAGCCGAAGAGTGAGGACATAAATGGATATTTCAGAAGTACGCAAAGGTTCTAAAGTGCTGATCGACGGCGCTCCGTACAACGTAGAAGAAGCGGAGTTTATGAAACCCGGAAAAGGCCGCGCCATCTACCGCTACCGTCTGCGCAACCTGGTGGATGGAAAAAGTCTGGAGCGTACTTATCATTCCGGTGAGAGCATGGACGCCGCCAATATCTCCACGCGGGAAGGGCAGTACCTGTACAAAGAAGGCGACCATTTTGTCTTCATGAACACCGATACTTTCGATCAATATTTGATCGAAGAATATAAACTGGAAGATAAAAAGCAGTACCTCAAGGAAGGGATGATCGTGGTCACCCTTTTCCACGACGATAAACCGCTGGATATCACGCTCCCCATCTTCATTGAAGCCGCGATTGTGAAATGCGATATGGCCGCCCGCTCCGATACAGTGACCGCCCAGATGAAACGGGCGACATTGGAAACCGGTTTAGAGGTGGATGTGCCGACCTTCGTCAAAGAGGGCGACATTATAAAGATAGATACACGTACCGGCGCTTATGTCGAGCGCGTAGTTGCCAAAAAATAACTATGACCGATGATAATTTACGGCATTTAGCCAGTATTGCCGAGAACTTAAAGCGCCGGGCGTTGATCTTGCAGGTCACCCGGCGCTTTTTCGATACACGGGATTTTTTGGAAGTGGAGACGCCTTTACGTTCGCCCGCCATCGCGCCGGAAAAAGAAATTGTGCCGTTCGATAGCGAGGGCTGGTTTCTTAGCACCTCACCGGAATTGTACATGAAACGCCTGCTGGCGGCGGGTTACCGGAATCTCTACCAGATCAGTCACAGCTTCCGCAAAGGCGAACGCGGCCGCTGGCACAATCCGGAATTCACCATGCTGGAATGGTACCGCGCCGGGGCCGATTATCAGGCGATGATCAACGATACGGAACAGCTCGTGCTGACGATTGCGCGGGAACTGGGTTTGGGCGAAGCGTTAAAGTACCAGGGCAAGACCATCGACCTGACGGCTCCCTGGGGCAGTCTGACCGTTAAGGAAGCTTACAAGCAACTGGCAGGCTGGGATCCGGGCATCAACCCGGACCCGGTGCGTTTCGATACCGATATGGTCACGAAGGTGATCCCGCATTTCAATGCTCACCGTCCTACCGTGATTCTGGATTACCCGGCGCCGATGGCTTCATTGGCGCGGCTGAAACCAGGAGAACCGGGGGTGGCGGAACGCGCGGAGGTCTTTATCGGCGGGTTGGAAATTGCCAACGGCTACAGCGAGCTCACCGGACGGGCCGAACAAACCAAGCGTTTTCAGAAGGAAACAGACGTAATCAAACACGAACAGCAGCGTGTTGCCCCCATGCCGGAGAAGTTTTTAGAAGCGATGGATGATTTACCGCCATCCGGCGGCATTGCCCTGGGGTTGGACCGGCTGGTGATGCTGTTCTGCGATGCCGCCAGTATCGATGAGGTGATCGCTTTCACCGCGGACACGGCATAAAAAGCTGCTGGCAGCTAGCCGCGAGTAAATAGAAGCGAATAGCTATGTCCACCGTCCTGTGGGACTACTTGCATTTGGTTGATTTATTAAATATCTTTGGTTTAGATTACACACTGACTCACAACCAGCTCTTTATTTTCGGCTTCGCAACTAGATTTGCAGAAGAGAGATTGCTGCGGTACTTCGTATCTCGTGACGGGGTAGCGGAGGCGGGGGCAGCACATTGTATCAAGTTCCGATTCGTCTGCATTGATAATTTACCAAATCCCTCCTGACCTCCCTTCAAGTTTGAAGGGAGGGAACAACTAGATTCACATGGGATGGCGATGAAGATGCACATATGGGATGACAAGAACTGGGAGGACAAATCCCTCTATATCTCCCCTTAAACTTAAGGGGAGACAAAATACGCTGGATCCCAGACTTGATCTGGGATGGGCATGATGACAGCGGGTTTAAGGATATGTCACCCTCACTCTAGTCTCTCCCTTCGAGGAAGAGAAGATGGTCACGAAAGGACAAGAGCGGGGTATTTAGCTACAATATGGGGTGAGTGGCACGTTGGTTTGAGATTGCCGAGTCGTCCCGACTTTATCGGGACTCTTCGCAAAGACGGATAGCCACAGGCGGGACGCCAGTGCCCCCAATATCAGAGGAGACGAGGTTGGAGCCTGTGTTGGGGCACGGGATAAGAAACTCGGTCTTGTGGAACTACGATTTTATAAATAATAGCTGGATTCCAGTCCCGATTCATTGAGATTCATACTGGATGGCGATGAAGTGACTCATACGGGATGACAAGGACTGGGAGGACAAATCCCTCTGTATCTCCCCTTAAACTTAAGGGGAGAGAAGGAACACACTGGATCCCAGACTTGATCTGGGATGGGTATGGGGGGGAAGAGATTCTTCGTCCCGCTTTTGTCGGGACTCAGAAAGTGAATGATAATGTTTTGGATTTTTGCCTGCGCGGGGATGACATGGCGATGTCAGGTTACAGCCAGCCATGAACAGTGAGCGATAAACGGCTAACTGAAGACCAACCAAAACCGAGGAGAACCCTGTTCAGTCTCAACTTGCAAAGATAACCGGTGTATGGATATACTATTGATAGTGTCCTGAAGCAACTTAAAAAAATCTGTAAATCCTATTGACACCCGAAAACGGATTATGATATAGTTACTTTTGGCACTAAGAGGAACAAACTAGTGACGATGAAAAGACAGACTTAATAGCGTAAGCGGTGATTTATGACCAGCCAGGCGGCTTGGCGTGAATCGCCAAGCCGCCTTAAGTTTGTCCAGAACATTAACAAGTGAATAGTGTTAGTACCAAGTTTGAAGCAGGTCAAGTAATTAAAGCGCATGGCGAATGCCTTGGCATCAAGAGGCGAAGAAGGGCGTGGCAAGACTGCGATAAGCTTCGGCAAGTTGTCTAGCAAACCTAGCCGGAGATTCCCGAATGAGGCAACTCATACCGATAAAATCGGTATACCCCCGGTTGAACACATAGACCGGGAGGAGCAAACCAGGGGAATTGAAACATCTTAGTACCCTGAGGAAAATATACACATTCCCCTAGTAGTGGCGAACGAACGGGGAACAGCCCAAACCGTAACGGCTTAGTGGTTTTAGAGCCTATGCCGCTCACGGTGTCGTAAGACAGGTGTGACTGAATCTAAAATAGGTCAAGGAGTTACAAACCGGATCCTAGACGAAGGTCTCTGGAAAGAGCCACCATAGAAGGTGAAAGTCCCGTAGACGAAAGGAAAAGGCTCCTCATCTGTTCTTAAGTACCATGGGGCACGAGTAACCCCATGGGAACCCGCTCCGCCCACGGAGCAAGGCTAAATACTCTTGATGACCGATAGTGAACTAGTACCGTGAGGGAAAGGTGAAAAACACCCCGGGAGGGGAGTGAAATAGATCTGAAACCATGTGCTGACAAGCGGTCAGAGTCCCGATTTATCGGGATGATGGCGTGCCTATTGAAGAATGAGCCAGCGAGTTAATCTGTGTGGTTGGTTAAGTCATTTTAATGATGGAGCCAAAGCGAAAGCGAGTCTGAATAGGGCGAAATATAATCGCACGGATTAGACCCGAAACCGGGTGAGCTATCCATGGCCAGTGTGAAGCTCTGGTAAAATCAGAGTGGAAGTACGAACCCATTAGCGTTGCAAAGCTATGGGATGAGCTGTGGATAGAGGTGAAATGCCAAACGAACTCGGAAATAGCTGGTTCTCCCCGAAATGTATTGAGGTACAGCCTCGGATGTTTGTTAATGGAGGTAGGGCTCTGAATGGACTAGGGGGATAACATCCTACCAA
>JAQTOJ010000043.1 GCA_028713395.1 Dehalococcoidales bacterium
CATCCGTCTTTGCGAGGAGTCCCGATAAAGTCGGGACGACGCGGCAATCTCAAACCATTGTGTCATTCATTCCCCTATTGAAGCAAAATACCCCTCTCTAGTCCTACCGTAACCATCTTCTCTCCCTCGAGAGCCTGTCCCGTGGAGTTTACCCCGTATGCGCGACTGCATCGCCATCCCGTATGAATCTCAATGAATCGGGACTTGATACGGGGATACGGGAGGAGAGAGCAGCGTGAGGGTGTAACTTCCCCCAACCCCCGCGCCAAAACCCCCTTGCCCCTCCCGGTTGCCCCATGCTATCCTTTACCACGCCCCGCCTTATCGCGTTGCTCGATAGCGCTCTTTATCAACCAAAGACCTATTTGATACAAAACGAATACCTGTTATTAGTATTTGATATTTTGTATTTATCGGGATTTCGTGTTTCGTATTTCGGATTTCGTATTTATAATTTAATGTTTTGTATCTAGCATTTGTTTCTCCATTCTGGCAAAACGAATCGAGCGTACCTTAACAATTGAATCAGCTTTTCCCCCTCATTTTAGGCACGGAATTGTTCTCTTCTTACTTTCCGCTTGCCAAAACCAAAACGAATACCAATACGCTGTAGGGGCAGGTTTCAGCAGCTCGCTGCTGTTAACCCGCCCTTACGTATTTAAAATTTCATATTTTGGTATTTTGTTTACGCATGCATTTTGGAGTGTTCTTTCAACATGCAACGGTTCATGACTACCGGCAAACCCTTATCCTCGGCTTTTTTGGCGGCCTGTTCATTCACCACCCCTTCCTGCATCCAGATCGCCTTCGCCCCGATCTTCAAAGCCTCGTCTACCACCGCCGGCACATCTTCGGAGCGGCGGAAAATATCCACCACATCCACTCTTTCCGGGATCGAACTCAAATCAGGGTAGCACTTTTTCCCGCAGACCATTTTTGCCGTGGGGTTGACCGGTATCACATGGTAACCGCAACCCTCCAGGTACAGGAAAACATGATTGCTGGCACGGTCGGGATTATCGGAAGCCCCCACCATCGCCACCGTCTTGGAATCCTTGAGTATTTTTTCAATCGTTTCTTTCTTCGCTTCCATTTTCCCTCCCGTTTTTCCCTAAACGAATTCGGTGATCAGTTTATCTATTTTCCCGGAGACAACAATGTGCTCCAGGTCTTCATCCGGATCCAGTACTGGTAAAGCCTCTTCATAGACCGGACGCTCGTGTCGGTAAATCACGCCCGTGGGGATTTTCGCGCCCCATTCCTGCGCTTTCTGCCAGGCTGCTGTTTTATCGTCCGGCAAATACCCTGTCCCCTCCAGTTTATAAACCCTCTCCCTGTACCACTGGTGTGTGTTTTTGTGGTTGAAAGAGACACACGGCTGCAAAATATCGATCAACGCAAAACCCCGGTGTGCCACGCCTGCCTTGATGATCTTTGCCAGGTGCGCTACATCGTCTGCAAAACCCCGCGCCACGAATCCGCAATCCACCGCCAGCGCCAGCAGCAAAGGATTGACCGGCGGCGGCGCGCCCTGTGGCGTCGTCTTGGTGATCCCACCAATATCGGTCGTCGGCGAAGCCTGCCCCAACGTTAAGCCATACACCTGGTTATCATGCACCAGGCAGGTGACATCGTGGTTGCGCCGCATGGCATGTATCAGGTGGTTCAAGCCCTCACCGTAAGCCCCGCCATCCCCAATATCGATGATCACATTCAAATTCCGGTTGATAATCTTGGCGGCCACCGCCGGCGGCACCGCCCGTCCGTGCAAAGAGTTGAAAACGTTACCCCGCGTATAATGCGGTAGTTTCCCGTTCTGCCCTATGTCCGAGACAAAAAGCACCTCGTGGGGCGCGATATTCAGTTCTACCAGGGCGTTCTTCACCGCGTTTAAAATCCCGAAGTTACCGCACCCGGGGCACCAGGACGGGGTCAACGCTCCGGCGAAATCTTCTAATGTGGACATTATTTCACCTCCTGCCCCACCGCCGCGATAATCTCCGCAGGTGTAAACGGTCTGCCGTCATATCTCAGAACATGATCATTGACGTGGATGCAGGTTTCCCGCTGGATCAATTTCGCCAATTGCCCGGTGGCATTATTCTCTGCCACCATGACTTTGGGGCAATCCTGTAAAATATCGCCTACCTCGTCCTTTGGGAAAGGCCAGATTTCACTGAAATGCAGGTGGGCGATTTTCACCCCGGTTTCGGTTAGTGTCGTTACCGCTTCCCGAATTGCCCCGAAGGTGCTCCCCCAACCTGCCACTATGATCTCCGGCTGCTCCGCCCCCCATAATTTGGGTAACCGTATTTCTTCACGCAGGGCCACCATTTTGCCCAGGCGTTTATTGACCATTTTACTTCTGATTTCCGGGTCCTCCGTAAGATGCCCGGCTTCATCATGCTCATCGGAATCCGTCACCACCAGCGTCCCCGGTTTCCCCGGAAAAGCCCGCGGTGAAATACCATCTGCCGTAAATTGATGACGCTTGTACTCACCGCTATTTTTTGAGTAGAGAACACCGCGGTCGATCTCAACCCGGGTCAGGTCGAAACGCTCGACCGCGCTGTAAGAAGTCGCTAGGTGGTGGTCGGTCATGATAATCACCGTCAACTGGTATTTTTCCGCCAGGTTAAAGGCCTTCACCGCCGCCCAAAAGCATTCTTCCGCCGTTGAAGGCGTCAAGATCACCCGCGGGAATTCGCCGTGCGCCGCATGCAGCATGAAATCCAGATCGCCCTGTTCCTGCCTTGTCGGCAGACCGATGGCGGGGCCCGGGCGCTGCCCTTCCACCACCACGATCGGGGTTTCGGTCATGGCCGCCAACCCCAATCCCTCGACCATCAGACAGAATCCGCCGCCTGAGGTCGCCGTCATGGCTCTCACCCCGGCATAACTCGCGCCGGTCACCATGTTGATGGCCGCAATTTCATCCTCGGCAGGCACCACCACCATCCCCAATTCCACCGCTTTACCCGAAAGATATTCGATAATTGAAGTGATGGGCGTCATAGGATAAGCCGCCATAAACTTGCACCCGGCGGCGATCGCGCCCAAAGATAGAGCCTCATTCCCATGGACCAACATACGGCTTTTGTTACCGATTTTTCTAAGTTGCGTCGTCATCTTTATCGATATATGTTCCCTGACATATTGGAATCCGGCTTGCGCCGCTTTCACGTTATTTACTGCTGCTTCACCGCGGAAATATGATTGCAACAAAGATAGCAAATCTTCCGGAGAGTAACCCAGCAGGCATAACGCCGCCGCCAGCAGCACGGTATTGGCGGACTGCATATCACCGGTCGCTTCCTTTGATAACCTGGCGGCGGGGATGGAAACCGTATCGTTGACGTTCAGGTTCCCCAGGGTCTCGGTGTCGTAAATGATAAAACCCGTCTGGGCAACTCCACGGTGGTGCTGTTCGATACCCTGACGGCTGAAAGCCAGCAGTATGTTTATCTTGTCCTTGATGGCGTTGACCGGAGTAAGGCTCGCCCGGACACGGAAAAAGTTGCTGCCGCCGCGCACCCGCGATTCATAGTCCTGGTCGGAGAAAACATAATAACCGTAACGCGCCAGTGCCTTGGCTAATAAAAACCCGATCGATTGCACCCCCTGACCGGCTTCGCCGCTCACCATGAAATTCAAGGTTTGTGTCATACGTTTGTTCCCCCTCAGTCCACGCCGAAAACCAACGGATACCCGGCGGCTTTCCATGCTTGGAAACTGCCCGGGACATTGCTCACCCGGATAAATCCGGCTCTTTGCAAAATACTGGCGCCCAGGCTCGCGCGGTACCCAACGTTGCAAAAGACCGCTATCGGGCGGTCGCGCGGCACCTCGTTCAATCGGCTTTCCAAATGCCCCACGTAGATATGGATAGCGTCCCGGATATGCCCGTTCTGCCATTCTGCGTCGTCGCGGACGTCCAGCACTGTCAGGGGTTCCTTGTTCTCCAGTTTGTGCCTGAGTTCCTGGACGGAAAGCTGGTAGGTCGCCTCAGTGGCGAAACCGGCATTGTGCCAAGCTTCGATGCCCCCGCGTAAATAACCTGCCAAATGATCGTAACCGGAACGTGTTAGGGCTCTCACTGCCCTTTCCACCTGTCCGGGTTCTTCCACCGTTAGCAGTATCGGCTGGTCGGGCGCCAGCACCCAGCCACTGAAAACGCTTAATCCTTCCAGCCAGATGTTGTAACTATTTGGAATATGCAGCCCGCCGAAGGAGACTGGGATGCGGGTATCTACGCTTACCGCCCCTTTTTCCATCATGCGTTGATATTCGGCCGTGGTTAATGGCGGCGGCGCCGGCAGTTTCCCGAGTACCGGAGGTCCTGCCAGGTTCAATTTCTCCATATAGGTAAAGTAATGCGGCCGTTCGATTTTCTCCGCCAATTTATACTTCACAAAAACATCGCGCGTCTTGAATTGTAAAGCGGGATTTTGCAGTTTTTCGGTACCCAGCGTGCTCTCATCACGCCCCCCGATATGCGTCCCGCAGAACGAACCGGAGCCGTGGCCGGGACAGATGATGACGCCGTCACCCAAAGGCAATAGCTTTTTGTGGAGGCTGTCCCATAAGTTGCCCGCCAGCCGCGAGGCTTCTTTTGTGCCATACAGGTCGATCCGACCGGTATCGTCCACAAAAAGAGTGTCCCCGGTAAAAACCATCGCCGGCGTTTCTCCGGAACCGGTATCGGTGAGCACGTAGGAGACGCTCTCATCGGTGTGTCCCGGCGTTAAAAGCGCGTTGATCCTGATTTGCCCGAGTTGGAAATCCTGACCTTCTTTTATGACGTTGCCGTATTTCCAATCCAAGCCCGGACCATGCCAGATTTCCGCCGGATAGAATTGCTTGATTTCCAGTGAACCGGCTACGTAGTCCTCGTTGCGGTGGGTCTCCAGCACATATTTGATATTCACTTCATAACGTCGGGATAGTTCCAGGTAGATGCCGATATCCCGCCGGGGATCGATCACGGCGGCTTCGCCGCTGTTGGCGATGAAATATGAATAATGCGCCGTGCCTTCGGTCTTGATTCGCTCAAAGATCATCTGACGCCTCCCCCCGGGGATTTCCTGAAGGGGTGAAAACCTTATTCTGCACTGCGCCCCTTTCAGGGTAATTTAACGAGTATTTTGTCCTTCTCGACCTTCACTTCATAAACAGCGATCGGCCGGGGGCTTTTGAAAGTCTTGCCGACTTCATATGCCAGCCCGGAGCCGTGCATCCAGCGCACTACGCTCCCATCCTTCAGGTCGAACTGCGAACCGTGCCGCGGACACTGCACAACAGTGCCGTTCAGTTCACCGTTTGCCAACACGCCCCCCATGTGCGCACACCGCCCCTGCGCGGCGTAATACTTATCCCCCACCCTGGCCAGCAAAACCGGATGGTCTTCAACCATCACTTCCTTCATCTTCCCGGCTTCCAGGGATGTGATACCGTTAACCTCAACAAAAACTGCCATGTTAGTCCCCCTGTGATAAACGTTATGCTATTTTATTCTTTTTTCCGCGGCGTCCCAGTTGATGTTTTTAAAGAACGCAACGATATAATCCGCGCGCTTCAAACCGTAATCGAGCATAAAGGCATGTTCGAAAACGTCCATGATCAAAATTGGGGCACAACCGGCAAAGTGTCCGGTATCATGTTCGTTGATCCAGGCATTGAAGAGCCCGCCGGTCATATTGTCCTGATAAAGCGCCGCCCAGCCGATACCCCGCATGGCGCCGGTGGCTTTGAAATCCTGCTCCCAGGCTTCATACGAACCGAAGACTTCCGCCAGTTTTTTAGCCAGTTTGCCTTCTTTGTTCATGGGGTTTTTCCCGCCCAGGTTATCAAAATAATATTCATGCAACCGCATACCGTCGAACTCCCAGCCGGCGCGCCGTTTCAGTTCGGCATACTCCGCCGTGGCCGTCTTACCTTCCTTAAGCATTAACGCCAGCGCATCCATGACCTTGTTGGTATTGGTGACGTACCCCTGATATAGCGTGAAATGGTTTTTCAACAGGGTCTCGCTGAACCCCGGTATGCCGATGAGCGAGGTGTAATCTTTTGCCTGATAAGCCATCTGTTGCCTCCTGTAAAAATAATTCTTTTACATCTTAAGTTAAAAAACGGGCACTTTTATGTGACTTTAATCGCTTCAAGCGGCGTTCTCCTGATTGTAAGATATCAAATGTGAATATCATATTTTAAATCGCCCGGTAAAACAAACGGGGGTTATTGACATATATTTCTACACCCCTTAATATGCAATTACTCTTCCGGGTAAAAGGAGAAAAAATGACCGATAAAATCATCAACGTATACTCCACCCAGACCTGACCATGGTGTCATCGGGCGAAAGAGTATCTTTCGCGTAAAGGTGTCACATACAACGACTACGATGTCGGCAAAGACCGGGATAAAGCCCGGGAAATGATCAAGAAATCCGGTCAGATGGCCGTCCCCGTTATCGAAATCGGGGGGGAGATTATTGTCGGTTTCAACCAGGCAAAAATCGATGAGCTGCTGGCCAAATAAACTCTGGGGTTTACAACCGGAGGTAAAATGTACGACCTGATTATTCTAGGCGGCGGTCCGGCGGGACTGGCCGCCTCCGTTTATGCCGCCCGCAAGCGGATCAACACCCTGCTGCTCAGCCAGGATATCGGCGGGCAGGTGAACTGGACAACGGGGGTGGAAAACTACCTCGGGTACCAGTTTATCGAAGGTCGGGACCTCATTGCGAAATTCCAGGAACAGGTAGACCAGTTCCCTATCACTCAGAAGATCGGTTATAAAGCCGTCAAGGTGCAAAAGCTGAAGGACGGTTTTGAGGTGACTTCAGAATCCGGCGATGTATATCAGAGTAAAGCGCTCATCGTCGCCACCGGTAAACGTCCCCGGCGTCTCAATATTCCAGGGGAAGTGGAATTAACGGGACGCGGCGTGACATATTGCGCCGTCTGCGATGGGCCGATTTTCACCGGGCAGCGGGTGGCGGTCATCGGGGGCGGGAATTCCGCCCTGGAAGCGGCGCTGGATATGGTCAAAATCGCGGAGTGGGTGGAAATGGTGTCTTTAACCCCTCTCACCGGAGATGCTGTGCTGATTGAGAAATTACAGCAAGCGAAAAACCTGACACTGTCATTGGAGTATCAAACGGAGCGCGTGCTGGGCACAGATCTTGTTGAAGGTTTGATGATCAAAAACATCAAAACCGGCGAATTTAAAAAGCTCGATGTCACCGGGATTTTTATAGAAATCGGGCTGTCACCAAATGCGGATGCCGTCAAGGATTTGTTACCGCTGACGAATACGGGGGAAATCCCCATCAGTTGCGGCACCGAAACCGGTGTGCCTGGTCTTTTTGCCGCCGGTGATGTCACCAATGTGCCGGAAAAACAGATCGTCATTGCCGCGGGTGAAGGCGCCAAAGCCGCGTTAGCGGCGCATAGATTTTTGCAGAGATTATGAACGGACAAAGTCTTTCGTAGGGGGCGGGTTTGAAACCCACCCCCTACCGCTTGTGAAATGTTCTTTATCTGTCAATAACGGCGGGTTATTTCTTCGCCAGGTATTTTTCCGGGTCTTTATCGAAGGCTTTTTTACAACCCATGGCACAGAAATAATACTTTTGCCCTTTATAGTCCGAGGTCGCGGCGGGTTTCTTTTCATCGACTGTCATTTTGCATACCGGATCGATTGCCATAACGTTTCTCCTTTAATAAATCAGAATACCAAATACCTAAATCCTAAATAAATTCATAGTTCCAAATTTCAGAATAAATTTGCTAAAAATTAGCTGGCTTAAACGTCCTCAAGCGCAGTGAATTGAGAATTACCGTAATCGAGCTCATGGCCATAGCGGCGGCGGCTAGTATCGGGTTCAGGAAGCCGTAATCGCCCAAGATAAAGCGCAGTCCCGCTGGTACGCCGCCGCGGAAGATCAGGTATAAAATACCGGCTGCTACGGGAATCAGTATCGTGTTATAAGCGAACGCCCAGAACAGGTTCTGCCGTATAGTGCCGATGGTGCGCTTGCTCAAGGCAATAGCCGTGACGATACCTTTTAGCTCACCGCGTATCAGGGTGATATCCCCGGTTTCCATAGCCACATCCGTCCCCGTCCCGATGGCGATACCCACATCCGCCTGAGCCAGCGCCGGTGCGTCGTTGATGCCGTCCCCTACCATCGCCACCACCTTCCCGGCAGTCTGTAATTTCTTTACTTCGTCGGCCTTATGTTCCGGCAGCACCTCCGCCAGCACGCGGTCGATACCCGCCTGTTTGGCAATTGCCTCAGCGGTACGGCGATTATCCCCCGTGATCATCACCGTTTCCACCCCCAGATGCTGCAGTTGCTTGATCGCTGCGGCCGCGTCCGGTTTGATGGTATCGGCTAGAGCAATCAGTCCCGCCGCTTTGCTATCGATTGCCAGGAACATCACCGTCTTGCCTGCCTGCCAGAAACGGTCAGCTATCTGTTCCAAATCGCCAACCGGGACATTATTTTCCTGCATCATGCGCAAATTGCCCAGCATGACGGTTTTATTCTCGATTGTCGCCAGAATACCGTGTCCCGGATCGGCATTGAAATTAGTCACCGGTAGCACACTGATTTTCCGCTCCTCTGCGTAGCGCACGATCGCCTCGCCCAGCGGGTGTTCAGAGGGTTTTTCCGCCGCAGCGCTGATTCTTAACACCTCTTCCTGAGATAAAGGGGCTAAAGCGACGATATCGGTGACGTTCGGCTCACCTTTGGTCAACGTACCGGTCTTATCCAGTAAAACGGTATTGATTTTATGCGCCCTTTCCAGTGTTTCCGCGCTGCGTATCAAAACGCCGTTCTCCGCGCCTTTGCCGGTACCCACGATAATAGCCGTGGGTGTGGCTAGACCCAGCGCGCAGGGGCAGGCAATGATCAACACTGCCACAAAATTCAGGAAAGCGTAAGTCAAAGAAGGCTGCGGTCCGGCAAAGAACCAAACCAGGAAAGTCACTATGGATATCCCGATGACCGTCGGCACAAAATAGCTGGCAATCACATCCGCCAGCCGTTGTATAGGCGCTTTGCTGCCCTGTGCCTCTTCCACCAGCCGCACGATCCTGGCCAGCGTGGTATCCTTGCCTATTTTTGTCGCTTCAAAACGGAAACTGCCCGTCTTGTTGATCGTTGCCCCGATGACCTCATCGCCGGCTTTTTTCTCCACCGGAATACTTTCTCCGGTGATCATGGATTCATCCAGCGCCGAATAACCCTCCCTGATAATACCGTCCACCGGCACCCGGGCGCCCGGTTTCACTACTATAGAATCGCCCACCAGCACATCATCGATAGCGATTTCTTTCTCTACCCCTTCTCTGACAACCATGGCCGTTTTCGGCTGCAGTCCGATGAGCTTCTTGATCGCCTCGGAGGTTTGCCCCTTAGCTCTGGCCTCTAAAAATCTCCCAAGCAAGATGAGCGCGATTATCGAGGAAGAGGTATCGAAGTAAACATCCGCCTTCAGTCCGCCGGAGGTGAACAGGCCGGGGAAAAGTACCGCCACCACGCTGTACAAATAGGCCGCCGAAGTACCCACGGCGATCAAGGTATTCATATCGGTGGTGCGGTGCTTCAAAGCCCCCCAGGCGCCTTTATAGAACCGCAGCCCGGCATAGAATTGTACCGGCGTGGCCAGCGCCCATAAAAGGTAAACTTTCAACGGGAACTCCGGCACGAACATGGATAATATCAATATCGGTACCGCCAAACTGATGGCTAATATCAAAAGATTTCTTAATTTCCTGGTTTCGCGTGCAGAGGTGGCGCTGACATCTTCCAGAGCCTGCACTTCCGGTCCCAGCCCGTAACCGGCGTCTTCCACGGCTTTTTTCAGGTCGTTATAGGTCACGCTCTCCAAGTATTCCACCGTGGCTTTCTCACTGGCCAGGTTAACCCCCACGGAGACGACCCCCGGCACGCTTTTCAGCGCCTCTTCCACGTGCCCCACGCAGGCGGCGCAGGTCATGCCCGTCACCGGATAGATGGATTTCCGGGTGGCCACGCCGTAGCCTAATTCGGCAATGGTTTCCTTGATTTTATTCAGATCGACTTTATTCGGGTCGTACTCAAAGGTGGCTTTCTCAGAGGCAAAATTTACGTTGGCTTTTTCTACGCCTTCGGTCTCTTCCAATCCTTTCAAAATGGTACCCGCGCAGTTGGTGCAGGTCATCCCCGTGATCGGGATGCTGGCCTTCGCTTTGGGGGTTTCTTTGTCTGCCATAAATGCCGCCTCTTCCGTGTTCCTATATGCTACATCGTAACCGCGTGCCCGGCAAGCCTGATGTGATTTATATCATATAACCCTGCGCTACCTCATCATACAATAGCCTTACTCCGCATTGGTCAGGAATATGGTAATATTTATTTCCCACCTCGCGGAGCCCCTGTATCAGGAGGAAAACATGAAAAAAGTTTACCTGGATAATACATCTACCACGGCAATAGTGCCGGAAGTCCGTGATGCCATGCTGCCGTTTCTCGGGGAATATTACGGCAATCCTTCCTGTATTCACGAATGGGGCGATGCCCCGCGTGAAGCTCTGGAAACCGCCCGCGAACAGGTTGCCAAACTTATAGGCGGCGCCCCGGAAGAGATTGTATTTACCGGCAGCGGCACCGAAAGCAATAACTTCGCTATCAAAGGGCTGGCGATGGCCAACCAGAAAAAAGGCAAGCATATTGTGGTTTCCGCCATCGAGCATTTTTCCGTGCTGAATTCCTGCAAGACACTGGAGAAAATGGGCTTCAAATATACCACCGTCCCCGTCAACGAGTTCGGTACGGTCAATCCGGAAGACGTGAGAAAAGCTATCCGCGAAGATACCATCCTGGTTTCGGTGATGCACGCCAATAATGAGGTGGGCACCATTCAACCGATCAAAGAAATAAGTAAGATCACAAAGGAAAAAGGCATTGTCTTTCACACAGATGCCGTTGCCACCGCCGGCACGATACCGGTGAATGCGGCGGATCTGGGAGTGGATGCTCTAAGTTTGGCAGGCAATATGTTCTATGGGCCGAAAGGAGTGGGGGTTTTATGGGTGAAGAAGGGCGTGCGCATTCTGCCGCTGCTGGATGGCGGCGTGCAGGAAGGCGGACGGCGTGCCGGGACGGAGAATGTGGCGGGGATAGTGGGTCTGGGAAAAGCGGCGGAACTCGCCCTTTCCCAGATGCCGGCACGAATCAAGAAAGTCACGGAATTACGTGATTACCTGCTGCAATCTTTACCGGCTAAAGTGCAGCATGTCGTCGTGACCGGGCACCTCACGCAACGACTGCCGGGGCACGCCAGCTTCTGCGTCGAGTTCATCGAGGGGGAATCGATGCTCATGCTACTGAACAGCCAGGGCGTGGCCGTCACCAGCGGTTCAGCCTGCACATCAAGGGCTTTGCTGGCCTCGCACGTCCTGCTGGCCATGGGCTTGCCCCATGAGATCGCCCAGAGCTCCCTGCTCTTCGGGCTGTCCATCCAGAACACCAAAGAGGATATCGATTACGTGCTGGAAGTCATGCCGCCCATTGTGGAAAGATTACGCCAGATGTCGCCGTTGTGGGCGAAATACATCAAACAGAATAAAGGAGCCTGATATGCCGATTTACAGCGAAAAAGTGATGGACCATTTTATGCACCCGCGCAACGTAGGCGAAATTGAGAACGCCGACGGCATCGGGGAGGAA
>JAQTOJ010000044.1 GCA_028713395.1 Dehalococcoidales bacterium
CGCCATGATGCCGGACGGCGAAGACCCGGACGAGGTGATCATCGAAAGTCCGGAAAAATGGCGGGAACTGGTGGAAAAGGCCATATCGATCGTGGAATTCACGATCGAGAAAAAGACCGCCGGGTTGGATTTGAACAATGCCCGCAACAAATCTACCGCAGTGAATCTCTTGATGCCCGTTATAGCCCGGGTAAAGGACGATATCCGCCGCGACCACTACCTGACGAAACTATCTAAATTAACCGGAATTAGTTATAATAAATTGGAGGACGTTCTACAGGGCTTTATCAACAAACCGCAATCCGTAAAACCGCGCATATCAGTTGCTCCCAGCCGCGCAACCACCTTAGTCAACAATCCACGGGAAGAATATTGTTTAACCTTGTTGTTGCATTTTCCGGAACTGAAAACACTGGATGTCGGTCTGCTGCCGGAATATTTCAAGGATACCGAGAACCGTGAAATCTATACATACTGGCTGGAAACGGATGATTTGGTAGCCTTGAAGGACCGCCTGGACCCGGTGGTGAAAGAGAAAATGGAAGGGCTGGCGGCTAAAGAAATACTGACCAACCGTATTGCCGATAAGTACACGCACTGTGTGCTTTTACTGGAAAAGGAATATTTACAGAACCAGGAAGCCATGCGCCGGGAAATTTTCAATCAGGAAGTAGAGACCGGCGGGCATAAAGCCGCCCTGGAACGCCTGCAAAAAGATGGCATGGAACCAAGTAGAAAGCTGGGTGAAATAGATTCCCAGAGAGCACAATTGACGAGGAGGGCGAGGAAATGACCGTAGACGATTTTGCCGCGGCCGCGCCGGAATTTGAACCCGAGGGCATCAAAGAAGAAGCCCCGGAAGAAGCCGTAGCGATTGACGAGGATGAACCATTACCCGAAGAACTGGAAATGGAACCCGCCCTCGAAGCGGTGGAAGCGGAAGAGCAGGAAGTAGGGGATGACCCGGTTCGTCTCTATCTCCACGAAATAGGGAGAGTGCCGCTATTAACCGCCCATGATGAAAAGATGATCGCCCGCCGTATTGAGATCGGCAAACGTCTGGCCGAGGTGAAACGCGTGCTGGAAGCCCAGGGAAAACGCGCCACCGCCAGTGAAATATTTTTGGAAATCATCCGCGAACTGGGGCAGTCCTACGAGATTATACATCAATTGCAGGAACGGGTGGGTTTACCGGCTACCGCCAAATTCCGGCAGGTGATCACCGATGAAAAATTTCGCGGCTGTATCGATGGCGTCATCGATCAGGTAATGGTGCTGGAAATCGCCACCAAGATGAAATTACCACCGCCTACCGCGGAGCAGCGTTTGATCGGGCTTTCCGTGAATAGCGTGATTATCCCGGAAAAAGTTTGGACGATGGTCGGGAGCAAGGCCACTTTGGCGAGCGTGCCTGCCTTAGTCACCAAGGATGACTTTGCCGCGAAAATACAGGCAAAGGAAGCCGAGTTGCGCGAATACCTGGATAAAATGATCAAAGAAGCGGAGATTGCCAAAGACCACCTGACCGAAGCCAATCTAAGGTTGGTGGTCAGTGTCGCCAAGAAACACATTGGGCACGGTATGTCCCTGCTGGATTTGATTCAGGAAGGCAATATCGGCCTCATCCGCGCCGTGGAAAAATTCGATCCCCATAAAGGGTATAAATTCAGCACCTATGCCACCTGGTGGATACGGCAGGCCATCACCCGCGCTATTGCCGACCAGGCGCGCACCATCCGCGTGCCGGTGCATATGATCGAAACTATCAACAAGCTGTTGAGACTAAGCCGCCGCCTGGCGCAGGAATACGGGCGTGAGCCAACCTCAAAAGAAATCGGGCTGAAAATGGGCATGTCGCCGGAAAAAGTCAGAGAAATTGTGAAAGTTGCCCAGCTTCCTATCTCCCTGGAACTACCGATGGGCGAAGAAGAAGATAGTCATCTTGGTGATTTTATCGAGGACAGAAATGCCACTCCGCCAGTAGATGCCGCTTCCAAACAATTGCTCAAAGAGCAGATCGACGAGGTGCTTTCCAGCCTGACGCACCGCGAACAGAGGGTGCTGGTACTCCGGTTCGGTCTGGAAGACGGTCGCAGTCGCACTTTGGAAGAAGTGGGACAGGAATTCAACGTCACGCGCGAACGCATCCGCCAGATTGAAGCTAAAGCGTTAAGAAAACTCAGACACCCGAGCCGCAGCCGCAAACTGAAAGATTACCTGGAATAAAAAACCGGTAGACCGATTAGAGTCTATTATGCTATTCTTGGGTTGTTAACGACCAGGGGTGATGTATTGCGGTATGAGTTAACGGCTCATGCAAAGGAAATGCTACTTGAGAGAAAAATTTCTGAAGCGGCGATTGCTTTGGTTTTGGTATCTCACGAAAAGAAAATAACCCGAAATGATGGTACTATACATTACCTCAAGAGGATTCCAGAGAATGAGAACCGCTGGTTAAGAGTGATAGTGAATCATACCGTTGATCCTCCGAGAGTTGTGACGATGTTTTTCGACCGCCGGGAGAAGAAAAAGAATGAAAGTAAAATTTGATAACGCAAATGATGCCGTATACTTTCGCCTTGACGAAAGTAAGATTGTAGAATCCGAAGAAGTGCAACAGGGCGTCATACTCGACTTCAATCAAGATGGCAGGGTTGTAGGCGTAGAGATATTGGGGATAAAAGAACGTATACCGCTCGCCGAACTAAGGCGAATGCAGTTTGAGACGGTCTAAGGAGTAAAAAAGAGGGGAGTGTCAAAACTCCCCTCTTTTTTTAACAAGGCAGATTATGAAAATCGTATTGGTCAGGCACGGCGAAACGGACTATAACAGGTTGCACATCATTCAGGGGCACCAGCCGGTTTCATTGAATGAACGCGGACGAAAACAAGCACAAGAATTGGGTGAATCCCTTAAAGCAGAAAAGTTTACTCATTTTTACTGTTCGGGACTGAAAAGGGCTAAAGAAACCGCGGAAATCATCAACCGGAATTTTAATTTGCCTCTTATTTACGACAACCGGCTAAATGAACGAAATGTGGGCGAATGGGAAAATAAAAAAATTGATGAATTCCCCGAGTATCGAGGGCTGGATGTATTGGGACTGGATGAGAATCCGTATCATGGCGAAACAATCAGGCAGGTTATTGACCGTTGTTTGGAATTTACGCATCATTTAACTCAGAAACACCACAATTCAGATGTGGTTCTCGTGGTTACGCATGGCGGCCCGGTCAAGATAATTTCCGGCTTCGTCAATGGGATAAATCCGGAAAATTATTTCAAGCAGTCAGATATTGTCAACGGGCAAATCACCAGAATTACTTACGAAAATAGCGAGTTCACGATCAGATAAAGCAGGCAGCGAAAGATTGACACCTCATTCCCACGATAATATAATATACCCATACGTAGGGATGTCCGTACGTATATACGTCTTAAGGGGGGGCAAAAGATGGTAAAGAAAATGACGGTCGTTTTTCATAACGAGGAATTATATACCGATCTTAAAATCGAGGCAGTGAAGAGAAATCGTGCCGCGAGCGATATTATTGCCGAAGCGGTACAGGAGTGGCTGGATGTCAAAGAAGATGAGGAACTGATACCCATCATCAATGCGGCTCTCGCTGAATATGCAGAAAAAGGCGGACGTCCCTGGGAAGAAGTTGAGAAAGAACTAGAAGCAGCTATAAAAGCACGAGAACAACCGATGATGGTCGCAGAGAAAAAGAAGCATGTATAAAGTAGTTGTCTCTCCTCGTGCGGAACGCGATATCGATAAATTGAAAAAATATATGAAAATAGAGGATTTTCAACGGGTTCGCGTCGTCATTGCGGGGCTAGCTTTAGATCCGCGTTCATTCGGGGTCAAAAAGCTAAAAGGAAAGGGAAATTCGTATCGGGTTAGAGTTGGGAAGTATCGAATTGTTTATGAAATCTGCGATAAGATTCTGACAATCACTATCATCGAAGTCTCTCGCCGGAACGAAAACACATATAGTTGGTAGGTTATCTCGCTGCCATTACTTTGGTTTCTTCCATCGCAAATAGTGCCCTCAATTTCAACTTTTCTCCATCTCTTTACCAATCACAAAAGCTTTGCCTAATGACTCTCCGAAACTGATGTATTCCATATTAACTCCGGTACTGTAAACGAACGGTTGGATTTTCTTCATATCCGGCTTGCCGTCCGTCAGACAGTTTTCCGAGACGTGAGTTTCCTTGACCTCCCCGATGACCAGTTCATGGCTGGGGAGAGAGACGATTTGCACCACGGTGCAGGCTAAATTCACCGGACATTGTTCGATTAACGGAGCATTCTTCAGTTTGCCCGTGAAAATCTTAAAGCCGCAGACCGCGGTCTTATCCACTTTCGCCCCGGAAACGATGCCACAATAATCCGCCTCTTTGGCCTGTGATGCGGATGGTATATTCACGGAAAATTCTTTGAATTCGAGGATGCCTTTGAGGG
This sequence comes from Dehalococcoidales bacterium, assembly GCA_028713395.1. Classification (GTDB taxonomy): domain Bacteria; phylum Chloroflexota; class Dehalococcoidia; order Dehalococcoidales; family Fen-1064; genus JAQTOJ01. Next base: position 4,473 of record JAQTOJ010000044.1, read on the forward strand.
TATGGCGCGGTTTGCGGATGGCCACCGAGACCATGGGCGGGGTGCTGTTGGCCACGCCGCACCAGGCCACCGCCATGAAATTTGATTTGCCGTTAACCATGGAACCGACCAGTACGGTCGGGGTGGTGCAGATTAAGGGCTGCGGGGTGATTTGGATTTTAGGCATGATGTTCTCCTTAAAATACTAATATTAAGCACGAAATCCTAAACAATATCTAATTCCTAAAATAACAAAATTTTTCTATTCTGATTTGTTTAAAGATTAGATATCAGAATTTAGGATTTATCGTTAATAAGCTGAACCCGCTCTTCTTATCAGGGAGGCGTTTGGCGTTCATGCCGAGTATCTCATAAATAATTGCCTCACCGACGAGCCAGGTGTTGACGCCTGGGCGCAGGCAGCCGGTCATTGTTTGGCCGGCACGTCCCAGCGCGGCGTGAATATGGATGACCGGTTTGCCGGATTGATCCGGCGCGATCGTGCCGACACCCGCCACCTCATGAGCTTCATCCACCGGGAGGAGCATCGGGTCCGGCGGCATCTCCTCTGTTTTACGCGGGCCCACCACGATCTGTCCGCCGCTGATCCCACCGACCAGCATGACAAACCCGTTGACTATCTTCTTTTCGGCGGCGAATTTCTCCAGGCAGTCCGGCACAATATCGCCATCTTCCAGCCGGATCATGAACACTCTGCCGATTTTCCCTTCACCAACCTGCATAAGGCCTCCTACGAGGTAATAATCAAAAAACAATAATCAAGCATCAAATAAATAACGAATCCCCAAGACAAAAATTACCAAGCTTCATTAAAATTCGTTTAGGTGCCTAGAGATTAGATATTAGAATTTCGCAGGCTGTTTGTCAATCTGGCATCTGTGTTAAAATATGCCCATATGATTCCCTTAAAATTGACCCTCTCTAATTTTATGCCTTACTGCGATAACGTGCCGCCGTTGGATTTTACGGGCATTCATACCGCCACTATTTCCGGCGATAACGGCAGCGGCAAGTCTTCGATTATAGATGCTATCACCTGGGCGTTGTGGGACAAAACCCGCGCTAAAAAAGAAGACGACCTGATTCATACTAACCAGAATGAGGCTCAGGTGGATTTTGAATTTGCCGTCGGCGGGCAAAAATACCGCGTGATTAGAAAACGCGCCCGTCCCAAGAAACAGGGCGGCACCGGGCAGACCCATTTGCACTTTTATATCATCGGGGAAGAAGGCGCGCGTTCGCTGGATGGCGACACCATCGGTCTGACGCAAAAGAAAATCGAAGAAGTCCTGCATATGGATTACGAGACTTTCACCAACAGCGCTTATCTGCGGCAAGGACACGCCGACGAGTTTACCACCGCCACCCCCGCCGATAGGAAAAAAGTGCTGGGTAATATCCTGGGACTGAATATATACGAAGACCTGGAAAAACGAGCCAAAGAAATTGCCGGACAGCGCAAAGTTGCCCGCGAACAGTTGCAAAACAGTCTGGGAGATGTCGACGCCGAACTGACGCTGCTACCGGTATACGAAGCCGAAATGGGCAAAGCGGAAACCGAGATGACCGGCATTGAAGCGGCGATAAAAAGCACTGAAGATAATCTAAAAAATTTGCGGGGACAAAAAGAAACACTGGAGGCCAAGAAAGCCCGGATTACGCAAATTGATCAGGCGGTACAAACAGGGAAACAACAAATGGCGCAGTTACGCCCCCAGATCGGGCAATTACAAGTCCGTATCAATGAACACGAAGTGATCATCGCCAAAACCGCCGAGATCGAAGCCGTTTATGCCAAATTCCTCGAAACGGGAGACCAGGTCGAGATGCTGAATAAAAATCTGGCGGTCATCAGCCGATTAAAGCAAAAGGAATACGACCTGGAAAAGGCGATCGAGCGGGAACAGCAGGGGTTGGTGAAAGAGCATGCGCTCGCCCAAAATCGCGTTGGCGAATACCAAAAGACCGCGCAGGCTCTAGCCGGATGGCAGGAAGAACTAAAGCAAACCCGGGCAAAATTGGAACAGTTGGCCAAACAAGAGGAAAATCTGAAACAGCAGAAACAAACCGGGCAGGAAATGTTGGCGAAAATCCGCAGTCTGGAAGCCGATAAAACCCGCCTGGAAAACGAAATCACCGGTATCAATGAAAAATTGCACCTCCTGAAGAATCAGCCGGGCACCGCTAAATGCCCCATGTGCGGCTGCGACCTGGGACCCAACGGTATCGCGCACATCGAAGGCGAATTTGAAAGTGAAAAAATCAAGAAAGCAGATGCGATCAAAGCCTGCATAAACGAGATAAAAATAAAACAAGGGGAGCTGAAAACTTTATCTGAAGAAACGAGCTTGCAGGAAAGAAACGCCAGTCAGGAAAAAATGAAAATGCAAACCCGGATGGGCGGTCTGGAGACGCAAATAAAACGGGCGGAAGAAGCCGGTAAACAATTAACGGAAGTTGCGCAAACGCTGCAGGAAATAGAGGAAAGGTTGACCGCCAAGAATTTTGCCCTTGCCCAACAGGATGCCCTAAAACTCCTGAACGCGGAACTGTCGAAAATTAATTACGACCCGCAAAAACACGAGCAATTACGGCAGCTTTTGGAGAGTCTGAAAACCGCGGATGCCCCCAAACACAAACTGGATGAAGCCCGGCGGTCAATAACAGGGGAGAAGGAAAGCCTGGCCGCGCTAGAAAAAATGGCGGGGGATCTGAACGATTCTTTACAGCAGAACGAGCAGCAGAGGCTGGTATTAGCCCCGGAAATTGCCGGACTTCCGGCGGTGGATGCCGGTCTTGCGGAAAAAGAACTCGAACTGAAAAATCTGACTGGACGACAAATGCAGGCGCGGCAGAAAATAGGCGGGATCACACAGCGTTTGGAGTACTTGCACCAGCTAAGAGAAAAACGCAAAGAAAAATCGGAATTGTTGAGCCAAAGTGCCAAAGAGGAACAGATATACCGCGACCTGGCGGAAGCCTTTGGGAAAAAGGGTGTGCAGGGGCTGCTTATCGAAACGGCGATACCGGAGATCGAGAACGAGGCGAACCGTTTATTAGCCAAAATGACCGATGGGCGCATGAGCGTGAAGTTTGAGACCCAGGGCGCGACGCAGAAAGGCGATGTCACGGAGACTTTAGATATCAAGATTTCGGACGAGTTGGGGATACGCAGCTATGAGATGTTCAGCGGCGGCGAGGCCTTCCGCATTAATTTCTCCATCAGGATTGCGCTATCAAGGTTGCTGGCGAGACGCGCCGGGGCGCCGCTGCCGACGTTAATAATCGACGAGGGTTTTGGCACCCAGGACGCCGGGGGTATTGAGAAACTAAAGGAAGCTATCGTTTCCATACAGGATGATTTTGAGAAGATACTGGTCATTACCCATATTGACGAATTGAAGGATGCCTTCCCGGCAAGGATAGATGTTACCAAGACGCCGGAAGGCTCGATGATCAGCTTGAACTAATCCACAGGCAAGATGCCTGTGCCACCTGACTGTAAGGACACCCTCATCCCAGCCTTCTCCCATCGAGGGAGAAGAGATGGTCACTAAGGACAAGAGCGGGGTATTTTACTTCAATATGGGAATGAATGACACAACGGTTTGAGATTGCCGCGTTGTCCGCCTGAGGCGGACTCCTCGCAAAGACGGAAGTCCACAGGCAAGATGCCTGTGCCACCTGAACACTGTTGGTTTGGAGAGAAAAATGAAATTTGCAGCGATTGGTTTTCACACGAATGATGTGCCGCGGCTTGTCAATTTCTATTCAAAAGTTTTGGGTATGAAAGCTGAAGGAGACCACATCCATTCCTCTTTCAACGAAGTGAATTTGGCCATCTGGAATCCGGGCAGTATTGATACAGCTACATTCAAAAGTAGTGAAAGGTTTCTTACGCTGATGATCGACGTCGATAATGTGGATGTGGAATATGAACGATTGAAAAAACTGGAGATACCAATAACTTTTACATTTACCCCCCGGACCCAACCATGGGGAGTCAGGGCGTTCGGCATAAAAGACCCTGATGGTAACAATGTAAATTTTCTATCACCGGTAGTTAAATAGGGTGAGCGAACCCAACCATCATAACCCACAGGCGAGGCGCCTGTGCACCAGACTATAAGGATACCCTCGTCCCAGCCTTCTCCCATCGAGGGAGAAGAGATGGTCACTAAGGACAAGAGCGGGGTATTTTACTTCAATATGGGAATGAATGACACAACGGTTTGAGATTGCCGCGTCGTCCCGACTTTATCGGGACTCCTCGCAAAGACGGAAGTCCACAGGCAAGATGTTGTGCCACCAATGTTCCCTAAAGTGCCTCCCCGGGGAATCAGGGTAAAACGTCATTCCAGATTTTGATCCGGGATCCAGAGAGGTGAAAAATGGAAAGAAAACAGCGTATTTCAGCCGCTGCAATTATTATTAGGGACAACAAAATCTTACTCGTAAGATATAACGACCAGCTAGGTGCTGCCGGCGCCACTATACTGGCGGGGCCTGGTGGTGGGGTAAACGGTGAAGAAGGTCTGGCCGGGGCGGTTATCCGGGAAGTCAAAGAGGAGACAGGGTTAGATATTATTCCCGTTAAGATACTATGTATCGAGGATTTTTATACCCGCCGTCACAGGAATGTCAAAGTCTGGTTTTTGTGTAACATCACCGGGGGACGGTTAACGCGAACCCCGGAAGCAGTAAAAGAGACGATTATCGGGGCGGGATGGTTTACGCGGGAAGAACTTGAGAGAGAAACCGTGTATCCCGAAATTATCAAGTGCAGTAACTGGGGGGATTTTATAAGTAATGAATGGCAGACAAAATGCACGGATATACGGTACGTGGATATTTAGGATATTTATGATTGTGTGTTCCGTGTCGTAGCACTGGAGGGACTAGTGAGCGACAGCTCAAATTCACGACTATGCTTTCAGTAGAGCGCTTATAGAGATATCCTCATCAATTTCGTCCCAGTGAATGCCCACGCCTTTACCGATAAGCCGCCATTCAGACCGTTGTTTATTTGTGGCAGTTCTCAACTTGGGGAACCATTCAACCGGCACACTAATCTCCCGCCCATCCAGCAAGCGGACATGCATCATATGTTCATCGAACCAGACTTCAGAAGCCATGGCGTCACGCGGCTTTATTGTTGAAGTGTTCATACCATCTCCTTTTAATCTCCCCGGTATGGTCCGTTACCAAATGTCTGATTTCAGTTAATTCCCTGGCATTGTAGCCGATGGATTTTTCTAATTCTACCGGTTCCAGCCAGAACTTGGCATATTTATCGCCCGACTCTATATGAATATGGAGTGGTTCATTCGTCTCATTACTGAAAAAGAAAAACCTGCTATTGTTTGGTTTATAACCCCAGTTCTACAGCCGCGCCTTTCATGGCTTCCAGCCCGATTTCGATAAACGTATCCAAATCCAGTCCGATATCCACGCATTTAGATATTTGTTCCCGGTTGGCCCCGGCGGCAAAGCTCTTTTCCTTGAAACGCTTGCGGATGGATTTAGCCTCGACGAAAGCCAGCTTCTTTTCCGGCCGCACCAATGCCCCGGCGGTGATGAGCCCCGTCAGGGGGTCGGCGCAAAAGAGGGCTTTATCCATCAATGATTCGCAGGCGATGCCGTGGGCTTCGTTATGGGTGAGAATGGCGTGACAGGCCGCATCACTGGCGCCGAGCTTTTTGGCCATTTCCGCCGCGGGTTTGCTGTGGATTTTCAAATCCGAGTTGGTCAATTCTACATCAATATCGTGAAGTAACCCGGCTGTCGCCCACTCTGCTTCATCCTGGTTGAAACGCCGGGCAAGCGCACGCATGATGGCTTCCGTGGCGATCATATGCTTGATCAGGTTTTCGTTTTTCACATTCTCCCTAATGGCTTTCAAGGCATCTTCACGGTTCATATTTTCCTCACTTTTGATTCACCCTATCCCCCTGTTCCCATTCCCACGAAAGTAGGAATCCCGTCAAGTAATTGTTCTGTATTCCGTACTGAATACGGAATGACAAATTACTATAAATCCAGCTTGGGTTGGGGTTTGCCATCGACCAGGGGTATTTCCTCCCGGTTGCCCGCGAGTATTTGCTTGAGGTATTGCCCGGTCAATGATTCCTTGACTTCCGCCACCTGTTCCGGAGTACCGGCGGCGACCACATAGCCGCCCGCTTCACCGGCGCCGGGTCCCATATCGATCAGGTAATCAGCGCTCTTCATCACGTCCGGGTGGTGCTCGATGACGACGATGCTGTTACCGGCGTCCACCAGTTTATGCAGGACTCTCAATAAAGCCGCCGCATCATCGAACGATAAACCGGTGGTGGGTTCGTCGAGGATATACAATGTCTTGCCGGTGGCGCGGCGTGCCAGTTCGGTGGCCAGTTTGACCCGCTGGGCTTCACCGCCCGATAAATGCGTGGCGGGTTGTCCCAGACGGATATAACCTAAACCAACGTCGTTCAGTGTTTCCAGTTTCTTTTTGATCTGGGGGATATTTTCAAAAAAGACAAGCGCTTCTTCTACGGTCATATCCAGCACTTCGGCGATATTTTTGTCCTTGAACTTGATTTCCAGGGCTTCACGGCTGTAACGCTTGCCTTTACAGACCTCGCAGGGCACGGTGACATTAGGGAGGAACTGCATTTCGATTTCAATATAACCCTCGCCGTGACAGGCTTCGCAGCGTCCGCCTTTGACGTTAAACGAGAATCTACCGGCCTGATAACCCCGCAGCTTCGCCTCCGGCACGGTGGCAAACAACTCCCTGACCGGGCCGAAAAGACCGGTATAAGTGGCGGGATTGCTGCGCGGCGTCCGCCCGATGGGGGACTGATCGACATCGATCACTTTATCGACATTTTCAATACCTTCGACGCCGTCACAATCACCGGGGCGTTCTTTGGCGCGGTTGATAACCTGCGCCAGCTTGCGGTAAAGGATATCATCGATCAATGTACTCTTGCCGCTGCCGGAGACGCCTGAGATGCAAACGAATTTTCCCAGCGGGATTTCCACATCGATGTTTTTCAGGTTATTCTGCCGGGCGCCACGGATGACCAGTTTGTTGCCGTTACCCTTGCGCCGTTTCCTGGGG
>JAQTOJ010000045.1 GCA_028713395.1 Dehalococcoidales bacterium
CAAAGAGTCCCTGTCAAACCCTCACTAAATCACCCGTGGAGAAGAGGTTTTAAAGCTGATTTCGATAAAGGAGTACTGACATAATCGCTGAACAAATTTACTGACATATTCGCTGGACAACAACATGCTCGGTGAACAAGATACTGCTGGTGAGTTCGTCCATCTTTTTGGTGAGCTTTTCGTTGTAAAGGAAATTATTAGACTACAAAAACGATTGGGAGGTAGGGTACGATAAACGTTTACGAAAATCGCTTGCAAATTCATAAATTGTGTAATAGAATGTCACCAGTCAAGCGGACGATTGCGGAATCAAGATAAAGGAGCGGAGACAATGGTTATCTTTACGGAAGACAAAAGCATCCATCTCCAGACCCTGGACGCCGGCGCTATGTGGGCGAGTGCCTATCTTGTGACCTGCCCGGAAACCAATGAATCGGTTCTCATTGATGCCCCGGGAAAACCGGAAAAACTTCTCGAACAGGTCAGAAACAAGAATGTAAAATACATCCTGATGACCCATAACCATTCCGACCATATCGGCGCGCTGCAAGTTGTACATGCCGAACTCAAAATCCCGGTTGGCGGACACGCGGCTGATGCTCCGAAGTACCCGGTAGCGTTGGCTCTGGAATTGAACGACGGCGATACGTTAACCTGCGGGCAGAACCAGATCAGGGTATTGCACACGCCCGGACATACCGATGGCAGCTTGTGCTTCCTGATCGGCAAGCACCTCTTTGTCGGCGATACCCTTTTCCCCGGCGGTCCCGGTTACACTGCGTCACCGGATGACTTCGAGGAAATTGTGAGTTCGATCACCCGCAAACTTTTCAGCCTCCCGGACGATACGATAGTATATCCCGGTCACGGCGCCTCGACCATCCTGGGCAAGGAAAAAGATGCCTACAAGGCATTTGCTGCCCGCACGCATAACACCCGCTTGAGCGGGGATGTACTCTGGTTGAAGAGTTGACAGGGGATTAACGCCAGATTTGTTCGCGGTGAAAACTCTCGACGATAGTTTCGGGTTTTTCTACCGAAGCTTTATAACGTTCGCGCATGCGCTTTTCCATCTCTTCGACATCGAACTGACTGCGATGGCATTTGAGCGCGGCGATTTTCTGCTCGAAGGTAGCGGTGATATCTTCTTTGTGGTTATTATCCGGCGAACCCCACAAGTATAATTCTTTCACTTTATGCGTTTCGTAACCTTCTGCGGCTAAATCCGGATAAGCGTGTATATCGCGGGCGTAGGGGAAAACGGCATCCAGCACCACCTGGCCGGTGATGCGGTGATCGCGGTGCCAGATATAGCGGCGATAGGGATCACAGGTGCCGACGACTTCCGGCTTGAAGATGCGGATCTGTTTGACCAGTTCCTTACGGAATTCCGGGGTATCTTCCAACCCTTGATCCGGGAAACGCAGGAAGACCACTTCTTTCACACCCAAAACCGCGGCCGCGGCATGTTGTTCTTTTTCACGGGTTTTCGCCAGGTCGGCGGGGATTATGTTGGGGTCGCTGGTGCCTTTATCGCCGTTCGTGCAGATGACGTAGACGACTTCTTTACCTTCTTTGACCCACTTGGCTACCGTGCCGGCGATACCGAATTCGGCATCATCGGGGTGGGGGGCGACGACCATGGCATAGACCGGAGACTGTAGTTTGCGAGAAGCAGCTTTCATTCTTACCTTCCGTTTCAATCCATCATTATCTTAAGTCTATATCAAGAGGCGGGGGTTTACAAAATTGTTAACGGGTTATGTTTGGCGGATTTCTACCAGTATCCTTGATCCCACGAAATTGGGGATGGCACAGAGGTGGCCGCGGGCGACTAGGAGTGTAATATTCCAATTTCACGGTTGATTTGGGCGGCGATATGCGACCAATCGTATTTTATGACCGATTCCCGAATAACCGCCGTATCGTAAAAGGTAGGATTTTGTAAGACTTTACGGAGACCGCCCGCCAGTAACGCGGGGGTGTTATCTTCCAGTAACATGCCGTTAACAGGCTTAATGATGTTTTTCATATCGCCAACATTATTAGCGACGACCGGGGTGCCGCAAGCCAGAGATTCCAAGGCGACCATGCCGAAGCTTTCCGAGTATGATGGGAGGACGAATACGTCTGCGGCGTTATAATATACCGGCAGCATATCTTGGGGAACCGCCGGATGCAATACGAGGTGGTTCTTCATCCCTAGGTGTATCGCTTCTTTTTTTTTCGCGGAAATTTTTACACTGTCATCAGAATCACCGCCCACGATGAGGAGTTTCAAATTGACCATGTCGTTCAACAAGCCCATCGCTCCAAGGAGGGGGTCGATACCTTTGATTTTTTCTATCCGGCCGACAAACAAGATTACCTTCTCCCTGGGTTCCAGATGTAGTTTTTCCCGGCAGGCTTGTTTATCCAATGTGCGGAAAATATCCAGATTAACACCGCAGGGAGTGACGGCTATTTTGGCGGGGTTTACCGCTAATTCCGCAGCTAATAGCTGCTTTTCGTCTTTAGTTGTGGCGATTATCCGATCGCATTTTTCTGTAATCAATCTTTCCGTCTGTATCCTGATTTCCGGTTCATTTTCGTGGATGCTTAGTTTGTTTTTTACCAGACCCAGGGTGTGGAACATGGTGAGGTGGGGGACGCGCCACTGCTTTTGTAAAACGAGACCCGCCGCTCCCGAAATCCAGTAATGACTGAAGATGAGATCGTATTTACATTTGTTTTGTAAGCGGAATTGTTCCAAATTACGGGTGAATTCTGGTACACTATCGTACATTTTTAGTTTATCGGTTTCTTCAAAGCAACCGTCGGAGATATGGATCAGGCGGACGTTGGCGGCGATTTCAGCTAATTGTTTTTCTGCGCAAGTATGGGTACGGGTGTAGATGTCAATAGAGTGTCCGAGTGTGGCCAGGTGAACGGCAAGTTCCCGGACATAAACATTCATCCCGCCGGTGTTTCTACTGCCGGGTTGGCCTAGGGGGCACGAATGTACTACCAGAAAAGCGAGACGCATTGTATCTATCCGATTTCGAGGCGGCATTTTTGCAGCCTGACTTCTTTGCCGCCGAGATGAAACTTGTAAGGCTCACTGCCTTTCAGAAAATCGAATTTCTTTTTGCCGCGCTCGATGCTGTCTTTGATAAGGAGGGCTTTGGAGAGGATGCCGACGCTCAGGTAATTATATTGCCGGTCGAAGCCGCTGTTGTATAAATAAATGACATCGTTGTAATCAAAAGCCACCAGTGCGGCCACCGGCTGATTATCCAGCTCCATCAAGCAAGCCCGCAGCACGCCCGTTTCCGCCATGGATAGAAAGAGGCGGCGGAAGTATATTTCCATTTCCGGCGTCAAGAAATGGGCCTTGTCTTCACGACTTTCGGTGAACATTTTTAAAAAGGTATCGGTGAATTGGGAAACCGCTTCGGGCGCAGAAATGAATTTGTATGTAAGTTCACCGGCGCTTTCAAAACGGCGTAGCTTGCGGCGCAATTCGTGACGCTGTTTGGTATCCAGCGATTCCAGATATTCATCCCACGTTTTGGGCAGCATGATTTCCGGCGATAATTCATCCGGCTCAACGGTAGTTTTCCAGCCGGCTTGCGCCGCCAGAGGTAAAAGGTGGGTAAGAATCGAGGAATCCGGGCGGATGACCTGAGCATTGAGGGTTTTGATGCCGTTTTTCTTTAGGTATTCGCAGAGCGCGGTATAGAAAGCCGTTTCTTTACCGGGCACGAGTGGAAAATCAAAATAATCGCAGACGTTCACGCTGCCGGTAATGGCGGCGGTGTCGCCGGTAAATAACAGCGGGGCAATCCCGATAATTTGTGCGTCCTCACGAACGACAAGATTTTGGGTGGTGGCTTGCGGGGCGAAACTGGCTTGCCAGACTTTTAGCCAGGCGGGCAGGAGGAATAAGGGTTCCCAGCGCAGGTTTAATGAAGGATCCCGGCGGTAGGCTTCCAGTTGGTCGAGTGTTTCTGGGGTGATAGTGTAGTTCATCTTTATGTTTACAGTCTAGCATTTCAATCTGGCAGCCGCAAACAAAGGCAAAGGATATCTCAGGCCGGATGCCTGTGAAATCTTGAAAAACCACCGCACAAAACTGCATCCCGTGTCAGGGCACGGGATGGAAATATTGGGGTGAGCTGGGCTGTGCCAACCCGCCTTTACTAAAAAAAAGCGATTATTGGACAAGAAAGCAAGCAAACGTGAGGATATCGGTTTTAACTTTCTTGAATCGTGATTTTGAGTATTTTGTCACCCTGCGTGGTTTTATTCAAGACGTCGGTGCCCTGAATCAATTGCCCGAAGACGGAATGATGATTGTTGAGGTGGGGTTGGGGAGCGAAGCAAATGAAAAACTGGCTGCCATTGGTATTGGGCCCGGCATTTGCCATTGAAAGACTGCCCGTAACGTGGGTGCGTTTGGAGAACTCATCCGCGAACTGGTAGCCGGGGCCACCGCGGCCGGTGCCGGTGGGGTCGCCGCCTTGCGCCATGAAATCGGCAATGACGCGGTGAAACACGGTATTATCATAAAACCCATCACGAGATAAACAAACAAAATTGTTCACGGTTTTAGGAGCGTCGGCGGCAAAAAGGTCAATGACCATTTTCCCTTTATTTGTTTCAATAGTCGCAGTATATTTCTTCGTCTTATCGATCGCCATTGCCGGGGCCGCGGTATAAGATTTTCTTTTGGGGGAATTACTTTCGCTCATTTATCGTTTCCTTATTTTTTATTTTTCTGTGATGGTGACCGAGATTATATGGACATCTACCGTTGGGGAAGAAGCTTCATTGTTAAGAGTTTTGACCGGGACATCGGCTATTTTCAGTATGACATCCGCGCCGCTGATCACCTGCCCGAAAATAGTGTAATTTTTCTGTAAGCGGCCGGTCAGATTAGAAAGCGTGATAAAGAACTGGCTGCCGTTGGTATCGGGTCCGGAGTTGGCCATGGCCACCACACCGCCGATATAATCACGCGTGGTGGGCAATTCATCGGCGAAAGAATAACCTGGGCCTCCCATGCCGGTGCCGGTGGGATCGCCGGTTTGAATGACAAAACCTTTGAGCACACGGTGGAATTTCACGTTATTGAAAAATCCTTCGCGGGCCAGGAAAACAAAGCTGTTGACCGCCAGAGGCGCTTCTTTGGGGAATAATTCGATAGCAAAATCGCCGTAATTGGTTTTGATGGTGGCCGTATAGGTTTTAGATTGGTCGATTGTCATCGGGGGATAGGCAGTGTAGGTCTTAGGGGTGGTGGTCTTGCCGCCACATGCGACAACCGCCAACATTAGGGATAGTATGACCGCGCCGGTCGCCATCAAGGACAAATATCTCTTCTTCATGCGTGAGTCCCTCCATGTACTATTTTCTAGTATAGGCAGGATAGAGTTTAGAGTCAACGTTTTATTTAACTGAGCTTGGCGTAACGATTTAAGAGATCGTTGCTCCCGGCGTCTACAACAAAAATCAGGGGAGCTATTTACTCCCCTGATTTGCGCCGGAAAACTTTACATAATAAATGAATTAGGCTTTCTTGGGTTCAACCGGACCGGTGAAATTGGTATCCGCGGTTTGAGTCTCCAGACCGGAGGCGAACGCCATACGAATCTGGTTGAGGAAATCACCGGCGGCGCCGGGGTTGCTGGGCAGGAAAATGACCTTGGCGCGGGCATCGCCGCCCAGGACCTGCAAGGTATCGAAATACTGGGTCAGGGCTACCAAATCCATGACCTCTTTGGCGCTGGCGCCCTGAATACGGTCCTGGAAATTCTGGATGGAATCACGGTAGCCGTTAATAATGGCTCGCCGCTGGTTGGCGATGCCTTCACCCTGCAAGCGTTTGCTTTCCGCTTCCGCTTCGGCTTTTTTAATGACCAGAATTTTTTCTTTATCGCCCTGGGCTTCGGCGGCGGAGCGCAGTCTTTGCTGGCGGTTGACCTCGTTCATGGCATCTTTGACTTTGGCATCCGGTTCGATGTCGTTAACGAGCGCCCGGACGATTTCCCATCCGTAAATCGCCATGCGTTCCTGCAAGCTTTTCTTCACATCATCCGCAATTTCATCTTTGTTTTCAAAGACCTCATCCAGTTTCATGGTGGGGACTTTGGAACGCACCACATCGAAAACCCAGCTATTCATCTGGGTGGTATGTTCGACCAGTTTGTAAAAGGCATCGTAAACATTATTTTTGCTGGGAATACAATATTGTATGGCCAGTTTCAGGACGACAAAAACATCGTCTTTGGTTTTGGTTTCCACGGCCAGGTCAAGCTGGCGCACTCTGAGTGATTGCCGGGTGGACACTCTTTCAATTCCGAAAGGAATCCTGATATGCAGACCGGGCTCCGCCAGGCGGGCGAATTTACCAAAGCGTTCGATGATGGCGATCGTTTGCTGTTCCACTGTGAAGAGAGATGAAGCCAGTAAAATCAATAAGAAAAAGAAGAGAACGACCAAAAAAATAATCAAACCGATAGTCATATAGCCCTCCTTAAAAGACTCTTGATTTACATGATAATATACGCCTGATGAGGGAAAATAGCAAGAGAACAGAATCGGCTAGGAGACTAGACCAGCAACTTGAGGGCCGAAGGTAGCACGGTAAAGACCGCCGGAGATTGCCCGAGCAACTCACCGTCAGCCTGTAAAGCCAGGCCATTCTTACACGTCACTTTCACCTGTTTGACGCGTTTCACCGTGATTTTGGGGTGAGTGAGGTGCGTGCCTTTGTAGATGCGCGGGAAGGAGTAAAGCAAATCCGGTTTGGTGATATCACCGATGATGACGACATCGAAAAATCCGTCCGCCGGGTCGGCGTTAGGGGCTACGAACATGCTGCCGCCGCCGTATTTACCTATGCAGTTAATTATGGTGCAGACCTTCCTTGCTTCTTTCACGCCGTCCAGTTCCAAAGACATCTCCGGATTGTGATAGGAAACCAGCGTGGTGAGCATGCCCATGAGATAAGCAGGAAGACCGCCGAGGGATTTATATTTGATGGTGGTGGCGCGGACGATTTCCGCGTCGAAGCCCAGACCGCCGAAGTTGGCAAAGAGGCGTTTTTTGTCTTTACCATACTCGACCATACCGAGATCGACGGTGAGTTCAGAGGGGTGCATCAGGCGTTCGCAAGCCCGCACATAATCCCGCGGGACGCCGATGGTACGGATGTAGTCACCGCCGGTGCCGGTGCCTATGATCCCCATCGCGACATCGTTTAGGCCGCCGGTGATATAGAGTCCATTGACCACTTCGTTGATCGTACCGTCACCCCCGACAGAGACGATCAATTTATATCCTTTGCCCACTGCGCTCTTCACCAGTTCGATGGCATGACCGGGGGCTTCCGTGATATCGTGTTCAAATTTCATGCCGATTTGTTTCAGCAGCGAACTAATTTCCGGCCAATGTCGGGCGGTTTTCCCGGCGCCGGCGGCGGGATTCACGATAAGGCGGGCGTAAGTCAAAGGCGGTCTCCCAAGTGGGTAGTTTCTTGCCCGTATTATACACAGACAGACAAGGGTATTGCAAAACTGTTTTTAGATGGTGTACAATATGCGCCAATGGTTTCAGTTCAGGTTACCCACATCTTGTCCGGTCTGTTAAAAGCCAGCCTGGTTCAACCCAAGTGCTGGATGACCTCAACGAAAACCAAAAATCAATTTTAGAGGAGTACATCCAGTGACCTATCAGGACAAACAGATTCAGTGCAGCGAGTGCGGTAACAGTTTTACTTTTACTGCGCGGGAGCAAGAGTTCTTTGCTTCCAAGGGTTACACCAACGAACCTAAGAGATGCCTCAATTGCCGCCAGTCACGCCGCAATACCCGCGGTAACGAGGGTGGTAGAGATGGCGCTCCCAGACAGATGTTCACCGCGGTCTGCGCCCAGTGCGGTAAAGAATGTCAGGTGCCTTTCCAGCCCCGGTCCGGGAAACCCGTTTATTGCAGCGATTGCTACACCGCTGTCAAATCCGCCAAATAATACGAAATAAACTTTCGTTTTTCTTTCAAAGTAGAGGAAACCTGCAACATGTGCAGGTTTCCTCTAAGTGTGTTAAATTTTGTGATTATCGGACTGCCTATATTTTGATGATATGGGGATTAACAGCGAGATTCCCGTTCACAAAGCCTGTGAGCGCAGTATACTTGATATAAGCTGGTATGGTTTCGCAGCGGCGGTTATTTATAGTTTCCGGATGACGCCGACGACACGCCCTTGTATCTCAACATTATCCGCGGGTTGCAAGATCGGTTTCATTGATTGATTGGCAGGTTGCAATCTAACCATATCCCTCTCGAAATAAAGCCGCTTTAGTGTCACTTCACGCCGGTCTTTAATCCACACCGCCACCATTTCACCGGGGGCGGCGGTATGGGTGGGTTCCATCAGAACAACATCGCCATCATCGATCAAAGCATCGATCATGGATTGCCCTTTGACTTTCAGGGCGAATACCTGGCGATTGCCGGTAATTTCACGCGGCAGTTCGATATTATCCAGTTCGTGTTTCTGCCACGCATCAGCCCAAGCCACGGGAATGGGCTCACCGGCGGCGATCATACCGAGCAAGGAGACACTAACCATATTCAAAAGAGTTTTTTCCCGGGAAGGGTTATCCATAAGGCGAATGCTGCGGAATATCTCCGGGTCCCTCTGAATGCGTCCTTCTTTCTGGAGAACATCAAGATGGTACTGGACCACCGCCGTCGAACTGATATCGCACCCCTTGAGTATATCTCTGACGGTAGGGGCGTAATCGTGTTCTTTCAAAAAAGAACGGATATAGGTAATAATGCGTTCACGGGTTTGATTACGCGTCATCTGCCTCATTTACGCTCCGAACGATTGTTCTACTAAAATCAATTTAGCACGATAATAAGTGGTTGTCAACATCGGTTGACCGGTCTACGATTCCTCTTTCCAAGCACAATCTTCAACTCCCGCATCATATTAAGTCTTCACAAATAGAAAAACTGCAGGGGGATATATGAAAAATAGATAAAAAAACAGTTGCATAAATGCCTGAATTACTATAAAATGTTTTTTTGTATCATCCATTCTGATGATATTGAGGTATATGTTTGAAATCCGCCCTTGAAGGCATTACCGCCCTGGATTTATCGCGTTATACAGCAGGTTCTTACGCTGCGCTTTTACTTGCGGAACAGGGTGTCAATTGCATTAAAATTGAGCCCAAACCGAATGGTAAACGTCATCGGCAAGCGGATTTTGCGCTTTTCAACCGCAGTAAAAAAAGCCTGGCGCTGGATATAACCCAACCGGAAGGCGTAGTCACGCTTGAGAGATTAGCCCGGCAGACCGATGTTATCATACTGGATTACCGGCCGACCAGAGTGCGGGAATACAAAATCGGGTATAAAGCCCTGGCGAAAAATAATCCCGGGCTGATCTATTGTTCCATTACCTCTTTCGGGGAAAAGGGTCCGCTGAAAAACAAACTTGGTGGCGATGGCGTCGTGAGCGCTTTTGCGGGAACGCAACGCAGCCAGGGTGGCATGCACTGGCCGCCGGTATTTGTATATCTGCCGTTAGGTAGTTACGCCGCCGCGATGCTGGGAGCCTATGGCGTCTCGTTGGCGCTTTATGCCCGGGAATATACCGGCCGGGGTCAGAAAGTGGATACTTCTTTGTTGGCCGGCGATATCGCCATTGAAGCCGGGGCTTTTATTTTCGCCCCCACCGTGGCGCCGGCGGCTGTCAAGCAAAACATCCAGCAGGGAATATTGCCTGGTTATCGGCTCTACCGGTGTAAAGACGGCAAATGGATCATGCTGGCGTGCGGCAATACTACCTTCTGGAATAAATGTTGTATGGCGCTTGATAGAGTCGATTTAATATCCGATCCACGCTTTGAAGGCATGCCCTGGGCTATGCAGAGTTTGGAAAACCGCCGCATTCTGACTAATATTTTAACAGATATTTTCAATGCAGAAACCAGCCAACACTGGGTGGAGTTGTTTGATAAAAACGATGTGCCCTGTGCGCCCGTAAATCTAAGGCACGAGTTTGTGGAAGATCCCCAGGTAGCCCAGAGCGGTATGATCATCCATATAGAGGATTATTATCTGGGGAAAATGAGACAGATGGGGGTTCCGATTACACTACAAGAGTATCCACCGCAAATAAAATCCCCCGCCCCCCGTGAAGGTCAACATTCTAACGAAATATTAAAAGAATTCGGGTTTGAAACCAGAGAAATCACCGGCTTGAAAAAGAAGGGTATCATCTAGTGCAGCACGTTTTAGAAAAAATCAAGGTAGTGGAGCTGGGGGGCTACATCGTAGGGTCGTTTTGCGCCACGCTGTTGGCAGATATGGGGGCGGATGTGGTCAAGGTGGAGACTTTTAGCGGCGATGGTCTGCGCGGGCAACTGGGCGCATTCCAGGGATATAACCGGGGCAAGCGAGGCATTGTGGTGGACCCACGCCGCCCGGAAGGTAAAATGGTGCTGCGCAAACTGGCGGAAAATGCTGATGTGCTGGTGCAGAATTTACGGCACGGCGTGGCGGAACAGATGACGGTGGATTACCCGACGGTGAAAGCCTACAATCCGCGCATCGTCTACCTGGCCATGCCGGGTTACGGGCAGACCGGTCCGTACGTCAATAAACCGGCTTTCGATCCCTTATTGCAGGCGATGAGCGGAGCGATGGCCGCCCAGGGCGGAAAAGGAAAAGCCCCGGTATATTTACGCGCGGCTATCTCCGATTTTTCCGGCGCCATGCTGGGGGCTTTCGGTATTGCCACCGCGCTGTATACCCGGGCGAAAACAGGGGAAGGTCAATTGGTCAACAGTTCATTATTAAATGCTGCCATCGCCATACAGGCGGCGGAGTTCCTGGACTATGAAGATAAGCAGAGTAGTTTCCGCATGGGTTCTCTGGGTAGAAACGCCATCAACCGTCTATACAAAACTAAAAATAACTGGATATTTATCGGTTGTGTTTTTGAAAGACACTGGCCGGCGCTTTGCGCCGCGATTGGCAGAGAAGACCTGTTGAAAAATAGTTGTTTCAAGTCTTTTTCATCAAGGCGTAAATACGCGTTAACGCTTTCGGAAATATTGGGGGATCTTTTCAAAACACAATCGGCAGGCTACTGGATAAAGAGGTTAGAAAGCAAGGGTGTGCCCTGTTCACGGGTCAACCGTTTCCGCGAGATGACGAATCACCCGCAATTGTTGGCGAACGACCTGGTGGCTGAACATCCCAATATCGAGCTGGGAATAGTCAAGCAGCGCGGTATGGTAGTCAACCTTTCCGATACGCCGGGTAAATTGCAACGCGGCGCGCCGGAGTTAGGGGAACATACCAATGAAGTGCTGACCGAACTAGGTTATACCTTTGAAGAGATTGAAAGCCTGAGAAACGCGCAGGTGATCAAGTAATCGTTTTTATTTCACTTTTTTCGTGAGCTTGATAACACAATCTTTCCCCAGCGCCCAATTCTTTAGGTTGTCCAGTCGCTCGCCGTTATCGCCGTGTTCCGGCATATCGAAAGCCGCCTGG
>JAQTOJ010000046.1 GCA_028713395.1 Dehalococcoidales bacterium
CCCCTTCCATGCGGTGATACGCCTTACATCTGAAGCCATCACCGCCCGGGACAAAGCCACCGCCTGTCACGCCAGCCAGACGGGCGGCGGACCGCCGCGACGTGGTATACTAAGTTTTCTCACACGTCTTTTCGGGCAAAAAGATTCTTTCATGCGGGCATATCCCCCCTCTCCCGGAAAGCAGCGTGAAAAAGACCTCTTTGCCGGCATTTGATGATTCCTTTCCGGTAAAAACATTGTACAATTAATTGATACGTTAATTATGTAAATAAAGGACTCCATTGAACACACAATTGATCATTACCCACCCCGGCGGCGTGCATTTCGATGAGGTGACCGCTATTAGCTTGATACTGGCTGTCCACTACGATACCGAATTCCGCGCCGAACGCCGCGAACCCACCGAGGGGGAACTGGATAACCCGGATGTCTGGGTAATCGATATCGGCAACCGGCACGAGCCGGAAAAACACAATTTCGACCATCACCAGTCACTGGAGTGCCCGGCCGCCTTTGTGCTCGTGGCGGATTACCTGGGACTGAAGGCGTCATTATCCCTTTTACCCTGGTGGGACTTCAAGGACGCGGTCGACCGCTTCGGTCCGGTCATCGCTTCCACCAAATTTGGGGCGGGAGATGATCTGGTAAACCGCAATCCGCTGGAAAGCTGGCTTGTTTCCCGGTTCGCCGCCAAAACCCAGGCATCACTGCCGATGTTAAAGTCATACGGCATGTACACCATTGAAGACGCCGCGCGGCTGAAACGCCAGATCGATTTCTGGAAAACCAGCCGCCGGTTGGAGATAAAAGGCATACCCGCGATGATCGGGGAAACAATGGAATCCGCCGGACTCGAGGAATTTCGCCGCCTGGAAAAAAATCCGCCGGACATTGTCATTTCACTGGACCGTCGCGGGGGCGGGTGGCGTTTATACCGTTTTGACGGCGCGCCGGTAGATTTCTCCCGGCTCAGCAATGCGCCTGAAATAGAATACGCCCATAAAAACGGCTTCATGGCGAAAACACGGGGGCGTATCCCGGTCGAAAAACTGATCGACCTCGTCGGTCTGGCAGTCACCCGCACAAACTCTGAGATTCCAAAATGAACCAACCATCCGGAGAAAACCCGCTGCAGCCGGAAGTCCTGCTGGAACTGGTAAATACCAAAATGCCGTTCGGTAAATACCAAGGCAAATTTCTCTGCGACCTGCCGATCCCCTATCTGGAATGGATGCAGCGCAAGGGTTTCCCGGCAGGGAAGATCGGGGTGTTGATGGCGACAATCTACGAAATCAAGCTCAACGGACTGGAATACCTGCTGAAACCCCTACGAAAGTGAAACTTGAACTAAATTATTTAGTTACCGGTACTTTGGTAATTTCTTTAGGTATCCCCAGCCTCATTTCTATAGTCCATCTATCCAGCCTGGTAAACTGACCGTAAAACGGGCGCCGCGACCCGGTTCGCTGGTGACCGAAACAGTACCCCCGTGAAGAATGACGATTTCACGCGCGATAGCCAACCCTAACCCGACGCCTGTGCGCGCGCCGGTGACCTGATAAAACCGCTCGAAAACGAACGGTAGTTGGTCGGCGGGAATACCCGGACCATCATCGCTCACCACTACATTGACGAAGTTTTCCGCCCGGCTGATCAAAAGGTCGACTGCTCCACCGGAAGGTGTATTTTTAATTGCGTTATCGAGCAGATTATTGAAGACCTGCTCCAACCTATCGGCATCGCCGGCGACAAACAAGCCGGAGGCGCTTTTCAAGCTCACAGCAAGATGCTTTTGTTGCGCCTGGACGGCGTACATCTCACGGCTGTGCGTCAGCACCTCGCCAATATCTACCTTTTCTTTTCTCACCGGTGAAGGATTGGACTGCATGCGGGAGAGTTCGAGCAATTCATCTACCTGCCGTTTGAGACGTCTGGCTTCCTCATCGATGATCCGGGCGGCTTTGAGTCGCGTTGCGTCATCGGCGGCGGTGCCATCGATTAACGCCTGAGCAAATCCCTGTATAGAAGTGAGCGGACTCCGGAGTTCGTGCGAAACGTCCGCCATAAAATGCCTTAAGCGATTTTGTGACTGCTCGACAGCTTGCGTCATGTGATTGAAGCCATCGGCCAGTTCCTGAATTTCCCGCGGACCGGTAAGCTGCAGGCGTTGGCGATAATCACCGCTGGCAATCCTTTTCGCGGCTTGAGTGACGGTGTCCAAAGGTTTGTAGATCGACCGTGCCAGTAAAATGGCAATGAACAACGCTACGATCAAGGCGATACCCGCGGCAATGACCAGCGGCCAGATAAAGGTCAACAACACAGAAAAGGTTCCCGGTCTGACGGTGGTCAAAACCATCGTTTCCACTTTATTCAATTGACCGGTCTGTCGGGTCAAGGGATAGGCGGAATAGAGGAACAACCGTCCGTCACCGGCGGTAAATTTGCCGTGCACCGCCGTCGTCAGGTTGGTGGGCAGCACGCCCGCCGGGACGGTGATCTGAGATAACGCCGGGGTTTGTTGCGGGACGAGTTGCCTTTCGATATTCGCCCCGCTATCCAGGAGCAAAATATAGGCTTCATTTCGGTCCGACTGTTCCTGTAGGTTGAACAGTAATTGCTGAGGCGTTACGTTACCGCGAATCAATCCCAAAATCTGCACATAAATAGGCCGTGTCATATCGTCCAACCGTGAAAGCGACAAATTGTCCACATAACCGCGCATCAGCAAGCTGAAACCCAGGCCGACAACGGTCAATGAAACCAGAATGACAACGATAAAAGTGGAAAAAAGCCGCCATCTTAAACTCATGTAGTTCCCACCCGGGGAACCAGCTTATAACCCGTGCCGCGGTAGGTTTCGATATCCGCTCCGGAACCTTGTAATTTATCCCGCAGATGATTCACATGCACATCCACGGTGCGGGTTTCGCCATAATAATCATAACCCCAGACCTCGCTGAGGAGACGTTCGCGCGTCAGCACGACACCGGGATTAGATGCAAAAACCGCCAGCAGATCAAATTCCTTGGAGCGGAGTTTAGTTACACGCCCGGCAATGTTGACTTCACGCTGGGGTATATCCAGATGAACGCCGAAAATATCCAACACTTGCACCGGAGCGGCGCCCAATTGAGTGCGGCGCAGGATAGCTTTGACACGGGCAACCAGTTCATGAGGGTTGAAAGGTTTGGAAAGGTAATCATCTGCGCCAATCTCCAGCCCGACGATCTTATCCACATCCTCACGCCGCGCGCTCAAAATCAAGATAGGCACTTTACTCTTGAGACGGATTCGGCGGCAGACTTCCAACCCGTCGATGTCTGGCAGCATTATGTCCAGCACCACAAGATCGGGATAAAAGATCTCCATCTTATCCAAGGCTTCCCTGCCGGTAGATGCAACAGAGACATTATATCCCTCTCGTTCGAAATAGAGTTTAGTCAGCTCGATAATATTCGGTTCGTCATCAACCACCAGGATTTTCGTCATATTATTAGTCCTGAACTTCCGGCACGCTTGTATTATACATGATTCGGGATAAAGTAAGAGCCGGCGGGATTTCACTCCCGCCGACTCTTAAGAAACAATAATGGAGGTAAATTTAGTTGGCAGCAGTCGGAGCCGTAGTGTGTAAAATCTTCCAGATCTGGATGACTTTATCGGCCTGTGCCTGCTGGATCTTGCCCGCGGCAACTTGTTTATCCAGGTAGACCTGCACTTTGGTCTGGTCTTTGGCTTTCAGTAGCACGGATAAAACTACTTTCCGGGTGAATTTGGTGTGGTAGGTGACCCAGAAGGCTTTGACCTTGACCGCCTGATCGGCGGTAAGCTTGCCATTGGTCACAGCCGTGGCGATATATCCATCAACCTTGGCTTCATCCTGGACGAGTAGCAAGCGCAGTAAAGGTCGCTGGATTTTTGGGTTTTGCCCCTGCTCAATGCCCGCGTCCGCAAATGCCGGGACCGCCCACATGGCAATAATCACCAGAACGAGGGTGACTATGCCGATAATCGTTAATTTTCTTTTCATTTCTCTCCCCTCCTATCTTCTATAGTATAGAAGGATTTTGTTATCCCCGTATTGCCGGAATGTAAACTCTGTGTAAAATTATGGTATTGGTTCAAACAATCACCTGAACATCTTTGGGATCGATGAGGATATTCCGCCATTCGTTGAGCACTTCGCCCAGCGGAGAACGGGTATACGTGAGATATGATTTCGGTAAACCGCCGGGCCGGCGGGCGCCACGTGTCCAATCCGGCAAACCCAGTTCGGTCAAACGGTAAAAACGGTTCGGATGAATGACGCCCCTTTCAGTTTCGGGGATAGTGAGAGTTTTCCAGGTCTGATAATGTTTATTCCCCAGTTGCTTGCCGATGCGACCTTCCCGCGTGTGATGCCCTAAATACCAGTCTTCGCCATCGGCTACCGGCACCCGATAGTTCAGCATATAGACATCGATGAAAGTATCTTCGGACTCGTCGTATTCCGGCGCCCCCGTAAACACGGCAGGGTTGGACATATACTTGAATTGTTGCACCGGTACATCCTGCAAGAGATTGTATTGCGGCGCTTCATTGAGCATCATGCATTCAAACTCGTTGAAGCCGGGTTGCCCGGTCGCCGGCGACCATAGAACCGGATTGTGAACGGTGGATTTCAAACACATATCCATATTTTCAAAAACAAGTTCGCTCATTCTGACAAAACGATCGAAAGGGTCATATGTCCACATTTTTATGGACGGCAGACCTTTCCAGGTACGATACCGAACAATGCCCGGCAACTTTTTGGCAGAGGGCACATGGGTATGAAAATACCATTTTTCACCATCTTCAACGGCGATATCTTTAGGATAGTTGAAGAAATGCAGGAAACGGATTACACCGCGACCGTGGGCAATTTCAAAAGGAGCCATCTTCACCCCCGAACATCTGATTCACTGGAATTGAGGGTATTATGGCACCAAAAAAATTTATTATCAAATCCATCGCTAACAACACACGGATTCTGGTTAATTTTTATGTTATAATCTTGGAAATATTTACAGGTAAGCCGCATGGAACAGAAAATCTCTCTCAGATTTATCGTTGTTATGATATTGTGCCTGGTGGCCGTTTTTCTGCCTGTCTCCCCCACGACCGCCATTTCCGAGATAGCAGGCGTAACACGCATAACCACTGCGGTACAAAATGATACCGGCTATGCCTCATTTACCATTTCAAATCTGCAAATCAGTGCTCTGACGATCCAACCGGGAGAGACAGTCGTTGTTTCTGTATCGGTTGAAAACTCGGGAACCAGCGAGGGCGCTTATACCGCTATCCTGCTGGTAAACGAAACCCAAGATCAGTCAAGAACTATCACACTGGCGGCGGGGACCGCGGTCGTCGTGGAGTTCAACCTGACAATTGCAGACCCGGGGTACTATCGTGTGAGTGTTGGGGGGCTCAGCCGCAGCTTTGTAGTTTCGACCATACCGCCGGTAGAACAACCGGTGATTGTTTTGACACAGACGACCGCTGCCAATTTACCGGAACCGATCGTATTCCGCAATTCCAACTGGTATCTCGTGACCGGCATCATTACCGCCGGACTATTAGTGGTTGGATTTACCGTGTTTTATGCCACCCGGCGCAGAATCCGTTAACCTTTAGCACTCAGTACTCTTGAAGGCAAAAACGTTACGATTCTGTAAGCTATCCCGGCGTCATTTTATAACAATTCAACACCAAACAACCTAATATCAATACTGCATGATACCCCGAGAACAAAGAATGGAAGGTGTAGAAAATGTATATGACCGGGATTTCAAAATGTTCCATGTCAACCTGCGCCTACAATAAAGACGGCTCTTGCCATACCATGGGCATTACCGTTGGACCGCACGCGGAATGCAATACCTACGTGCACGCCAGCAAGCGCGGAGGGTTCGCTGAGGTCAGCGGGGCGATCGGGGCGTGTTTGGCTTCAAGCTGCAAGTTTAACACCAAGCTGGAATGCGAGGCTTTGAAGGTGGATGTCGCCACCGATGAGAAACATGCGGATTGCGCCACATATCAAGCAAGGAAACCTTAACTAACCGTCACACGGAATCAATGTTAAAGCATTAATGTTGGGGTTCAGTCCTCGATATTAATGCTTTTCGGTAGTTTGATAAGCTGCGGACCGATGAGCATTATCCAGGAAAGATTAAAACCCGCAATCAACCTTTCCAATATTCCCATGTATAGATTGCGGTTTGGCGGCCAGCTACCCCAGAACATAACCAAGAGCCCGAAAAGACAGATGAAACCGCTATATAGCGCCCAAAACCTAAAACCGGGAAACACAAATAACAACCGCATAGAAAGCAAACAGGCAGCATAAAAAACAGGGTTACCGCAATTGTGGCCAGCTGATGCACTAAACCGTGGAAACTGTATATCGTGCCGATTACATTGGTATCAAAAAGACTGATTGTTAAAAACCCCACTGCCACCACCGCCAGCAAGACGCCGTCAATCTGCCACAACCTGCCGGCTGGTTTTTCAACCCCACACAATAAATTAGCCGCTATCAAAGCGAATGAAATAGAGACCGCCACCATACCGATCTTTTCCAGCCAACCATAGGGGCTCCCGGCAAAATAACTGATAGAAAAGCGCACCGGGCTGAGATTCTGTATCAAGATAACCGTCAAGAAATCCGCGAGCACCATAATAATGGGACCCAGAATACAGGCAAAAATTGCCCATTTGGAAAGTAAATTGCACCAACTACGCCGGTTCTCTATGGGCGCTCCTCAAGCCTTACTCCCCTGCTGTTGACTACCGCACAATGAGCAACGGTGTTTTGGCATGATGCAAAACGTGTTCGGCGGTGCTGCCCAATGTCAGGCGGCGAAAGCCGCCGTGACCATGACTGGCCATGACGATCAAGGTGCAACCATTGGCTTCAGCGTAATTGATAATGGCTTCTCCGGCATTACCGGGTAAAACCACACTCTCGATCTTCAAAATACCTTTCTCGATCAACGGCTGCGCAATTTTATCCAGGTAAGCGGCGGCTTCATCCTCTTCACGGACAGTCCGATTGATCTCTCCTTTCGTGATGGCGGGACCAACCGGCGCGCCGGGCACACTGATGGGAATAATGGTTTCCGGCAGGCTGACTGCCCGGAATAGAATCAGCTCACTACCCAAACGCCGGGTTTCATCCGCAATGACACCGATTATTTTTTCCGCAAAAGGGGAACCGTCGAGGCAGACCAGTATCTTCTCAAACATATCGCATCTTTCTCCAGTGTGATTATGTTAGCACGTGTAATTTACCGATTCAATCGCATAAATCATACGTTTTTCTGCCATTTTTATGTCACCATTATGTTAAGTGTTGTTGAAACCAATCCAGTTCCGCCTTGCTCGCCTGGGTGAACCAGGGTTCACGGGCATAAATATCAAAATGACCGCAATCGAAGGTAAGTATCTTTTTCGGTTCCGGGGCTTTTTCAAACAAAGGTTTGGCGACCGTATAAGGAATCAACGAATCGTGTTTCGCCAGGATCACCAATAGCGGCGTCGGGGAAATACGTCCGAGCGCCAATGTAATATCGTATTCCAGGTTTTTTTCCATGGATTCTATGGTAACCATGTTTTGCCAGGTAGGGCCGGAATCGGTGGTAAACCACGCCAGCGAATCCGCTGTCGGCAGCGCGGAAGGCGTGCCCGCCGGAGCGACCACCGGCAAATAGTCGCCTTTACCTGTTTGTTGACGACGTAAGCGATCGGCAGAGTAATAAGCAAGGATTCTTTTCATCCCCTCCAACCCCATCATCGCCCGCATGCCATCGAAGCCGCCGCCGATACCCGGCACCTGGGACACCACCGCTTTGACACGCCGGTCATAGGCAGCTACCGAAAGCACATGGGCGCCGCTGAAAGAAGTGCCCCATACCCCAATGCGTTCCGTGTCTACTTCTGGCTGGGCGCATACCCAGGTAATCGCGTTCAGATAATCTTCAATCTGTTCGTACCAGATGACCTGCCCGCGCGGTTCGCCTTCGCTGGCGCCAAGGAAACGGTAATCGAAGACCAGAACGATAAAGCCGTGGGCCGCGAACAGCGCGGCGAATCTATCCAGGTACTGCTCTTTGGTGCCGGAAAAACCGTGCGCCATGACGATGGCGGGCATTTTTTTATTTTGGGTTATTTTAGCCGGCGCATAAAGCCAGCCGGAACATTTAAGCCCATGACTGTTGAAAGTTATATCGCGTCGCATCTTTACTCCATCAGGTTTCCGTATTATCAACTAGATGATTTTCTGCCATCCGGTATCGATCTCATCCAGAACAGCAGTTTTGCTTTCTATCTGCTTATTAAAAACCATGCGGCTGCGCCGTTTTTCAAGGTAGGGCTGCCATGAAGGAATGCCGGCGTGGTTGGGGTTCCCGCGGCGGGCAAAGGCAACCCAGGCATCCATCATGGCATGGCTGATCTTCTCCACTTCAGAATCCGCCGCCGGGTAGATGCCGTAAGGTGTTTCCTCAAAACGGTCGAAAACGAAATGCAGTTCCAGGGCATGGGTGGCGCCCATTTGCCCACTCAACAAAGGTGTCTTCCAGGCGAATTCATAAAAGAAAACATTTGATTGGTGCGGCAATTGTTTTTCCACAAAACGGGTTAAGGGAATGCGGAATAAAATATCCGTTAAAAATCGTTCCCAGATCGCTCTGCCGGACATTCCCGGAGATGTATTAAGGTAAGCATCTACCATTTTTTGTAGTGTCCGGGCATCGTTACCGGGTTTCCCTACCCGCTGTAAATAACCGGCAATATACTGGCTGGCAATGGGAACGGTCATTTCATCAAGTTTTGGGCTCCACAAACTAAAAAGGGTGGCTTCATTGGTGTTGTAGCCTGCCAGGATTTCAATATCTTTGGCATTGCCCTGTTCAATGGACTGCAAAGGGTGTACCGGGATAGTATCGCCATCCACAAACGGGGGGTAAAACTCATGCTGTTGCATAGTCAATTCGATTTTCTGGTATGCCTTCAGTAACATCGGCGCCGGTGTGTCACGCAGAGAATCCAGGTCGCCATAAGGTTTTTCCAGCATGGAGAAGACTTTTTGGCCGACGGACTCACCACCGCGGCTTTTGTGGTGATAAGATGTGCAAGCATTGCTTTCCAAAATCACCCGTTTGAACAGACCTTTTGCCCGTGGCATGGACATCAAAACAGAAATCGATAACGCGCCCGCCGATTCACCAAAGAGGGTAATATTCGCGGGATCGCCGCCGAATTGCTCGATATTTTTGTTCACCCATTTTAAGGCTTCGATCTGGTCGAGCATGCCCACATTCGCCGTCTTGCCGGGCACGTAGAGAAAACCCAAGATATTCAAGCGGTAATTGATCGTAACCACAACCACGTCACCGCGGGCGGCTAGTTTCTGCCCGTCGTATTCTGCCCCGGAACCTATTGCCAGGCTGCCGCCGTGTATCCAGAACATGACCGGCCGTTTTTTGTTGTCATTACCGGGAGTCCAGATATTCAGGGTCAGACAATGCGCTTCATCGATCGGCAAATTCAGTTTGGAAAACTCCTTGGGTGAAGGCGCCTGCACGGCAATTGGGCCGTATTCTTTAGCTTCCAGTATCCCTGACCAGGGTTTAACGGGTTGGGGCGGAGCAAAACGGTTTTTACCGACCGGCGGTTCCGCGTAAGGTATGCCTTTGTGGATAAAGGTACCAGCCTGTTCGTACCCGCGAATTTTCCCCGTAGACGTTAAAACGATATTGCTATCCATATCCTATCCTTCATCCTAGCGTTAAGATTTCCGAACAACCACCAACTGCAAACCGTAAATAGTTTACCCGAATCAGCCGGATAAGGTAAAGCCGCCATCGATCACCACTGTCTGCCCCGTGATATAGTGGGCTAATTCAGACGTTAAAAATAGAATCAGGTGAGCGCAACTCACCGGCGGCAACATTTTATTGCCAATCACCACCCGCTGCTCCATATATTTCAGGAACTCCGGTTGCGTGGTCAGGATGCTCATCATTTCGGTATCGATGGCTCCGGGCGCGATAGAATTAACACGAATGCCAAACCTGCCCAAATCGACCGCTAACCCTTCAGTCGCCATGACAATGCCTCGCTTGGAAAGGGGGTAAGCATCAGCAGCCCGGGCGCCACGCGCATAAGCCTCCACCGAGGTGACGTTGACAATCACCCCTTTTTTGTTTTTCACCATGAATGGGGCGACCGCCTGCGCGCTGAAAAATATGCTTTTCAAATTGACCGAAAGCACTTTATCCCAGTCTGCTTCTTTCCAGAGCATGATACCGGGGTTCTGGAGTATTAGCGGTAATATTTCTTGCCCTTTTTTAAGCTGTTCGGCGCGGTTTCCCGGTTCTGAGATACCGAAACTGCTGCCAATACCGGCATTATTGACCAGTATGCTGACATTACCCAGTTCGGTGACCACTTTCTGCGTGAAAGCCTGCACTTCTTCTGCTTTAGCGGCGTTCACTTTACCGGTCAGCGCTCTTCTGCCCAGGCTCTGAATCTCCGCCGCGACGGCGGCTAATTCACCGGTTTCAGTGACCAGATCGCTGATCGCCACATCCGCGCCGGCTTCCGCCAGCACCAGCGCTGTCTCTTTACCAATGCCGCGCCTGGCGCCGGTAACGATGGCAACTTCTCCCTTGAGTGACATTGAAGGTATTCTCATTTTTCCTCCTGTTAATTTTCCCGGGTGGATATTAATTTGTATAAAGATACCCCGATTTGAATGACCGCAACCGCGATCGCTACCCCCAGGCTGGCTCTCACAATGATGTTCATTATTTGCGGCAAATTATCCGCCGGGACGCCG
>JAQTOJ010000047.1 GCA_028713395.1 Dehalococcoidales bacterium
GAATAAGCCGGACCGCCGGGGCCACCAGTGGAGAGACAGCGATCGACGACGATCAGATTTTCCACCCCTTTGACGGCAGCTTTTAATTCTTCAAAGGGGAAGGGACGCCAGAGACGCAGCTTTAAACCCCCAACTTCGTGACCTTCCGCCCGGAGTTTATCCACGGCGGTCATGGCCGTTTCCCCGAAGCTGCCGCGAGTCAACAAAACTGTTTTGGCGCCTTCGGTGCGGTATTTTTCAATGGCATGATACTGCCGCCCGAAGATCTTGGCGAATTCGCCCCAGACTTCATTGATAACGGCCTCGGAATTCCGTAGGTTGATCTCCTGGGCTTTGCGGGTTTCAGAATAAATGACCGGCGGGGCAAAGGCGCCCATGGTCACAGGTTTATCGACATTCAAAGGTAGCGGATAATTCAGCGGAGGCAGGAATTTATCGACATCTGCCTGGGCTAACATTTCGATAGGCTCGACGACGTGGGTCAGGTAGAAACCATCGCAGTGCACCATGATGGGCAGTAAAACACGCTGGTCTTCGGCAATGCGGAATGCCCATAAAGTGCTATCCAGGGCTTCCTGTCCATTTTCGCAGATGACCTGGATCCAGCCGGTATCGCGCACCGCCATCATATCCGATTGGTCACCCCAAACGTTCAGCGGGGCGGAAAGGGCGCGGTTGGCGACGGCCATGACGATAGGGAGGCGCATGGCAGAGGCGACGTAAAGCACTTCGTGCATGAGTTCCAGCCCTTGCCCGGCGGTGGCAGTGAAGGTACGGGCGCCGGTGGCGGAAGAGCCCAGGCAGGCGCTCATGGCAGAGTGTTCGGATTCCACGGGGATATATTCGGCGTCAAGTTCGCCATTAGCGACCATTTCCGCCAGTTTTTCCACGATGTGGGTCTGGGGGGTGATAGGATAGGCGGCGATGACATCAACATTAGCCTGTTTGGCGGCTTCGGAGATGGCGAGGGATACTTCGATCCCTATCTTCTTACCCATTATTCCTCCTCCTCGACCATATAAATAACGCCGGTGGGACATTCATGAGGGCAAATACCGCAGCCTTTGCAATGATATAAATCAGCTTCATAATGCCCTTCGGCGTTGGGGTGAATACAACCTTCGGGACAGAACATGGCGCACACCCCGCATTTAATGCAGTATTCAAAATGGTAGCGCGGCGCCTGGGAACGCCAATCACCGGTGCGGTAAGCTCTGGCGCTACCCGGCTCGGTCACGATACAACCGATTTCAAAATCTTTCCAGGTCATTTCAGCATCGCTTTTCAAAGCCGTTTACTCCTTTATCCTGCATTCGTGAAAAGCCTTTTCCATGGCGGCGTAGTTCCTATCGGCGAGACGTCCAAAACGTTCCTCGATAGGGGCATAAAGTGATTTGGGATCGATGACAGGCACGGCTTTGAGCACGGCGCCGAGCATGGCGGTGTTGACGATGAGGACGCCTAAAACCTCGCGGGCGATACTGGTAGCATCCACTAACGCCAGTTTCCAGTTACTGCCGAAGGCTTTTTCAATCTCGGGGAAGTCTTTTTTAGTGTTGATGATGAGCCAACCCTTGTTTTTGAGGCCGGCGGTGACCTTGACAACTCTTAAAAGAGTAGGGTCACAAACGACCACGACATCAGGTTGGCGGATTTCAGCGCGGATCAGGATGGGATTTTGGGGGTCAACGCGGTCAAAGGCGATCAGTGGGGCGCCACGTCGTTCCGGGCCGAAAGCCGGGAAGGCTTGCGCGTATTTACCTTCATCGATAGCGGCTTTGGCTAATAATTCGGCCGATGTCACCGAACCCTGTCCACCCCGCCCGTGCCATCGGATTTCAACAAGACCCGTATTGCTTACCAAGTGCACCTCCCAGAATATACAGCTTCTCTATATCAAACGGTCTTTTATCTCAATGGTACCCCTGGGGCGACTCGAACGCCCGCACCCGACTTCGGAGGCCGGTGCTCTATCCACCTGAGCTACAGGGGCATTAGGTCGAGTCTCGATGATGCAAACCCCATAATCGCATCATAAAACAACGACTTTAGACAA
Organism: Dehalococcoidales bacterium; assembly: GCA_028713395.1. Taxonomy (GTDB): domain Bacteria; phylum Chloroflexota; class Dehalococcoidia; order Dehalococcoidales; family Fen-1064; genus JAQTOJ01. The sequence continues at coordinate 2,057 of JAQTOJ010000047.1, forward strand.
ATCAAGGAAATTCAGGTAACATTTTTGTAAAGAGGACGCACCAGTAAAAGGGGCTTTTTACCTGCCTGTAATATTTTATGGGAAACGCTCCCCAAAACCCACTTGGTGATGCCGGATTTACCGTGGGAAGACATGGCTACCAGGTCAAAATTCCCTGATTCCGACACTTTAATAATTTCCATAGCCGCATCTCCGGTTTTGATGACCGATTTCACATTGATTCCGGCATTGAGAAAACGCCGGGCGATTTCATGCAGATAACCACCGACCTCGTTTTCCATACGTTTGTTCTGTTCATCGCTGAACATGAAATGATCGATCCCGCCTACAGTATGCACGTGTTCCACCAGTTCTACAACCCGCAGCAGTTCGACCTCGCTGTGAAAGGCCGCCGCCAGGTCGAGAACCAAAGGGATAGCCGATTCGCCGAAGGGCGAGCCGTCCAGCGGGAGCAATATATGGGAGAAAGGATTGACAGAAGTCACTCCGGCGATATTCCCCGCTCGAATCAGCAATACCGGTATAGTGGATTTCTGCACCACTTTGGTGGCCGTGCTTCCCGCCGACCAGGGCATGATACCGGAATGACCGTGAGATACCATGATAATAAGGGAAACACCTTTTTCTTCAGCGTATTTTACAATTTCATCTGCCGGTTGACCGCGGTTGATCTGCGTATTGACACGCGCTGCATCGCTATTATTATGTAAAGTTGATGAAATTTCCTCACGGATTTTCTGTAAATAGAGTTCATGCATCCGTTCGTGTTCTTTTTCGTTGGATTCGTACACCGTCAGTAAATCAATTTGGGCATTGACGGCAGCGGCCACAGAGACCGCAAATTTCAAAGCTTCCTCACCGAGTTGCGAACCATCCAGCGGCACCAATATCTTATCGATCATGTTCACCGCCTCCTACGCGTAACGCAAAATCAGATACACCCAACAGACACCAATGATGAAGATCATAGCGGGCAAGGCATATTTACAGTATTTGCCCCAACTGATGCGGTAACCTTCTTTTTCCGCGATGGCGATACCGACGACGTTAGCCGACGCGCCGATGGGAGTGCCGTTGCCGCCGATATCGGTGCCCAGCGCCAGCGCCCAAGCCTGTGAATGTAAGGAAACGCCGGTGGTGCCGGAAAGGCTGACGATGACCGGGATCATGGTAGCCGCAAAGGGGATGTTGTCTACCACGGCCGAGGCGAAGGCGGAAATCCACAGGATGATGGTGAGGACGATGATCGTGTTACCGCTGGCGATGTTGCCGATATAGGTAGCCAGCGTCTTCAACACCCCCGTTTCCTCCAACCCGCCCACGCAGATGAACAACCCGAAGAAGAACAACAGCGTCTGCCAATCCAGTTTCCTGATAATGTGGCGGGCGCTTTTATACCCGGCAATGAGGCTTAAAGCCGCGGCAATGAACCCGATGGTCGCCACCGAAATCCCCGTCTGGGCGTGGGTAACCAGTAAAATGATGACGATAAGGAAAATACCGACATTGATAAAGAACAGGGGTTTATTCGTGACGGCTTCTTTGGGGTCAGGGTAAACGCGGGATGCTTGACTGGAATCTTGCTGGGAACGTACCAGGGCTTTACGGAAAAGGAAGTAAAACAATACCACCGCCAGTATCATACAAATCCAGGCGATGACGCCGGTGTTATCTAAAAAGTCCGTGAAGGTATAACCCAAAGCAGTGCCGATGATAATGTTCGGGGGATCACCGCTCATGGTGGCGCTGCCGCCGATGTTGGCCGCAAAAATTTCCGCGATGATTACCGGCACGGGATCAAACTTCAGCATCTTGGCCAGTTGAATAGTGACAGTGGCCAGGAACAAGAGGACGGTAATACTATCAATAAACATGGCCAGGAAGCCGGAAAGCAACATGAAAGATACCAGAATAGGCACTACCTTGTATTTGACCAACCTGGCGACGAACAGACAAAGCCAGCGGAAAAATCCGACATCCCCCAACCCTTCCACCATGACCATCATGCCAGCGATGAAGAAGATGGTCTGCCAGTTGACGCCACGCGATTCCAGCGCCTCGTGACCGGGAAACCAGAATTTCGCCTGAGCAATCTGGCCGAAATTGAGGGTGTTCGTGACGGCGGAGGGATTTTTTTCTATGAGCAGAAAGACGAAAAGAATAGTTAAAGCCCCGCCGATGAGGGCGGGAATATAGCGCGCTACCTTGCCCGTGGTAATGGCGATGAACATAAGCACAAAAATGACAAGCGCGACGATTTGACTGAGCACTAGCGGTATTCTCCCCTATCACAGAAAAACTGTTTTTTATTATAACACAGGGGAATGGAGTGAGGGGGTAAACAAAACCGCAACGGGAGGGGTGAAAGCAGTAGATACGGGAAACCGCCCTTACACCGATGGTAATATTCGTATTTGTTGCAGGAAACGGATTTTGTTCATTTCTTAGTTTCCGTGCCTAAATTGGCGGAAAATCTGCTATTCAATTGGTAAGGTACACTCGAATCGTTTCAGGGAATGATGCGACAAACTCTGAATACGAAATAATAAATTCTAATATCAAGATTCGTTTTGGGTAAACGAACCCTGGCTGCATAGTTGCCGCAGCAAGCGTGAACTGCACAACCAGGGCGCAGCATTTGAATTGGGATGGGAAAAAGAAACGAACGTAGTCTGGTACGTACGAGCACAACACCAGAAAGCTTGCCGCGAGTTTACTTACAGACATGAGGATATTGTAGGGCAGAGAAAAAAGAGGGAGCAAGGGGGAGATGACGCTAGTTGTGTGAATAACCAATAAACAAGCACCAAATAACAAACAAATACTAATTACTAATATCTAAATACTAATAAGATCAAAGCACGAAAAGACAAATACTAAAGCCACGCCATTCCGGCGAAAGCCGGTATCCAGAATTAAACCAGGCCGAATTCCCAATAAACAGTAAGGGCGGGTTTGAAACCCGCTTACGCGATACCAGCGGTAGATCATTGGCTGCCAAATATCGCAGGATCAGTAGAATCTGATGCTACGGCATGACGAAGGTTTTCACCACATCGTTGACGGTGACGGTGTAGGTTTGACCGGAGACGAAATCACTACCGAGGGCGACATTTTTCTCAAAATAGGAATAGAGGGCAGTGCAGATGGCGTTTTTCGTGCGTTGCACCCGAACATCGATTTTGATATCCGAGCCGCTAACGGAGGTTTTCAGGTCTTTAAAGGTCGTGCAACCATCGCTCAAGCCGCCCTGAATGTAAACGAAGATCTGCACGGGGAAGCTTTCCGCGAAGCGGATATCGACCTGATGGATGGGGGCCGATTTGATTTCCACCAAGCTTTTGCAGCCGATAATTGTAAGCAAGGTCATCAGAAGAACGGCAAGACAAAATGCCTTTTTCACTTTTGCCTCCAGTCCTAACTTGTGGACATTTATATTATACGCCGGGGACACCCATACCGACAGTAATGATTCCATCCATCGTAATAGAGAAGATCAACACTATATACACAAAGGGATACTGATGGGCCCGCTATAGATTGCTTCGTCGAGTATGGAAATGAGGATTCTCCTCGCAAAGACGGTCGGCTTGTTTTCAGTGATACCGTGCATTAAAATAGTAGCGATTGCTTACATTATATATATGTAAACAAAGTGAGGACGCCTATGAAGAAAATTGCGAAGAACGTCTATGCCGAAACAAACTACCGCGGTTGTAACCCGGGTTTTGTGGTGACCAGCGCCGGCGTAGTAATGATAGATACTCCTCAGATGCCTACGGATGCCGTGAAGTGGCGGGAGATAATCGCCAAACATGGCAGCGTGAAATATGTTATCAACACCGAGCCGCACGGCGACCATTACACCGGAAATTACTATTTCAAAGGCACGGTGGTGGCGCATGAGGGCACCCGGCAGGCGATACTGGCATCCAATATCGACCAGATGAAGGAAAGAATGAGAAAAACTGCACCGGCGGAATATGCCCTGATGAAACGGTTCCGGTTCCGCCCGCCGACGATCACCCTGACCAAAGAGATGACGTTATACGTGGGCGACCATACCTTCAAATTGATCAATCTACCCGGGCATACACCTTACCAGGTGGCGGTGTATATTCCGGAAGAGAAGACGATCTTTACCTCAGATAACGTGTTTTACAAGGTACCACCTTGGTTCCAACAAGCCATGCCCTACGAATGGCTCGAATCCTTGAAACGAATGGAAGATATGGAAATAGAGGTGGTGGTGCCGGGACACGGAGAGGTTTGTGATGCCGGTTACTTCCCGGAGATGCGGGCTTGCGTGCAGGAATGGGTCGATACCGTGAACGACACCATCAAGCAAGGGCTGGCGCTGGAAGAGGCCATCAATAAAGTAACCATTCTGGACAGGTACCAGCTCGATCCGGAAATGCGCAAGATGCTGCTGCGCTTCAACGTGGGGCGGTTATACCAGGTATTGAAAAAGTAAGCTGCAAGATTCGGTACTCAAGTGAACGAGCTTTACCAACGGCACGATATGCATGTACCGATTCTGAAGAAACACTTTTTGTATGACACAACGACCCTCACCTTTGTCCTCTCCCATAAAGGGAGAGGAAGTTTCACGAGACGGAGGGCGAATGCCCTCCGTTCCCCAGTCTAGGCTGAGGACAGGCTTCTGGAACTACTGCCTGGGCACAACCAGAGTACAGCTTTCCATGAACAAGCAAAACCGCGAAGAACCATGCCAACTGTAGTGTAGAAGGATAATTTACCCGGTAATATATAAGGTAAGTTGCCGCATATTATTCCGCACCGCTCCAGATTGCTTCGTCAGTTGTGGAGAAAAGTTTCCGACTCGCTAAGACAACGGTGGGTTTTCCCGCCTGAGTGGGTTATTTCTTTAATTCCGGGTAGATTTTCTGCATGAACTGGTTAAAACCTTCCAGCCATTTGGACTTCTGTTCGTCAGTCCAGGAGGGTTCCCAGGCGGGGAATTTGGCGAGAAGTTGGGCTAACAAGGGATTATTTTCCGGGACTTTCTCCATTAACGGCACTTCCGGGGATGGTTTGACAGGTTTAACAACAACCTTCTTCACCGGGGCGCGGGGCACATTATTGGCGTGGCTGGTCCTGACTTTATTGGTAATATAGCTGGATAAAGGTATACCGGCATCCGTGGCGATGGAAGTAAAGAACTTGATGCACTTGCGGCGCACATCGCCGTCTACCCCATATTGATACTGAAAAAGTTCCTCTAGTTGCGCGTAAGTAGCGGTTTGAGGATCGACGGAGCCGTTGGTAAAAACCACAGTATAAGAATTATTGCAGAGGTCTTTGAGGCGCTTGGTGCGTTCTTCTTCCCGGGAATCCACCAGCAATCTTAAATGGTGGGTAGGTTTGTTGTTCATATCCACCAGGTTCATAAAACGCATGGCGGCCATGACCTGGGTGCTGGCGCTACCGGAAAACATAGTATCCAGATAGCTGCGGTCGATCCGCCCCGGAATATTCTCCTGTAACCGCTCCAGCAGGTGATAAAAACTGCGGGGAGAGATGTAAGGGGGATTATATTTCTTGGTATTTTCCGGCGGCATAAATTCACCCCAACTGGAGTTTTATTATATGCCAAGAAAAATGCCAAATCAAGAGTTTTTCAGGAAAAATCTTTACGGAACTTAAATAAATGCCAAAACAAAAAATTCCACAGAAATAATGCCACTGATAGGTTATGGAACTTTATGGAACTAAGTGGTAACGGTAAGGACAAAAATTGAAACTACCCTCAATCCAGCCTACGATTATAGATAACGCTACATATATATAAAAAGAAGGGGAAAACGGGGGGCGAACATGACGACGGCAATAGATTACGAAAGAATCAGGACCAACATCGGGGATTTTAACCTGACTTCCACGGAAGAATACACCCCCTGGGGAAACGGCAACGATTCTCCCGGCGGGTTCCTCGCCGAACTATACCTGGGGCCCCGGGTTTCCGCCAAAAACGGGCACATGAACAACAAGTGGCACATACATTTCAGAGAAAGATAAAAAAATTACACATATATATTAGAGGAGGATTTTACACACAATGAAGAGAACCAGAGTCTCAGCAATTGATGTCGGCACGACGAAAGTCTGCACCATCATGGGCGATATCGACGAAAAGAACAATGTCCGCATCCTGGGCGTCGGTATAGCTCCTTCCAAAGGGTTAACCAAGGGAATAGTTGTCAATCTGAACGAAGCCCGCGAATCCATCCGTGATTCCGTGCGCATCGCAGAAAGAACCGCCGGTTTCAAGCTGGAATCAGCTTATGTTGGTGTAACCGGGCGGCATGTCAGTTCAGTCAACAATAAAGGCGCCGTAGCGATTTCCCGCAACGACCGCCTCGTCAAACCCGAAGACCTGAAAAGGGTGCTCGAAGTCGCCCGCACGATCGAAGTGCCGAACGACCAGAAAGTACTCCACGTGATCCCCCGCGCTTATTCCGTAGACGGGCAGGAAGGCGTGAAGAACCCGGTGGGTATGCATGGTTTCCGGTTGGATGTGGAAACCCATGTCATCACCGCTGCCGTGACTTCCGTACAGAACCTGACCAAATGCGTCCGCAGCATCGGCATCGAAATCGATGACCTAATTTTGGAACCGTTAGCCAGCGCCGAAGCTGTGCTCGCCCCGGAAGAAAGACTGGACGGCGTTTTACTGGCCGATATCGGCGGCAGTACGACCGATATCGCTGTTTTCAAAGATAACTCCATCACCTATACCTCAATACTACCCGTCGGTGGCTATCAGATTAGTCGCGACATCTCAATCGGCCTGGGATTGCCCTTTGAAGCCGCAGAAGATATGAAGAAAAAATACGGTAATATCACACCTATGGGTAATGCTGAGGTAGTGGAAGACAGAGCCATCAACTACGGACAGCAGACACTTTCCGCCAATGATTTAAACGATATCATCCGCGCCCGCATGGACGAACTGATTCGTTTGATCGTGATGGAATTGCCGGATAAAGATTATCAGCACTATATTCCTTCGGGATTGGTATTAACCGGCGGCGGCGCCAACCTGGGCGGTATCATCGAGAGCGCCCGCGATATCACCCGCTTCCCGGTAAGACTCGGCACCCCAGTGAATTTACCCGGTGTTTCCGATGCGTTGTACGACCCGGCTTATGCCACAGCAGTCGGTTTGATGCTCTGGCGTTCCCGGAACAACGGCGCGCAGACCCCCAGCGCTAAAGGCGGGTTACGCGGCGTGATGTCTCCCATCCTGCGCATGATTCGCCGCTAAAGCTATGGGACCGTTACGTATTTAACGGGCGGTCCACGGGAAAGGAGTGACGCACATGTCAAAAATAAATTTTGTCGCCACTGGCGCCAAGATCAAAGTGGTAGGCTTAGGCGGCGCAGGCTGTAACGCAATCACCCGGATGGTACGGGAACAGATCCGCGGCGTAGAGTTCATTGCGATGAACACGGATGCCCAGCAATTAGCCCTGACCGAGGCGGCGGTTCGCCTGCAATTAGGTGAAAAGACCACCCGCGGCATGGGCGCCGGGGGAGACCCTCCGATGGGCCAAAAAGCGGCGGAAGAAAGCCGCGATGCCATCAAAGAGGTGCTGCTGGGGGCGGATATGATCTTTATTACCGCCGGTATGGGCGGCGGCACGGGTACCGGTTCGGCCCCGGTGGTGGCCGAAATCGCCAAAGCCTGTAATGCGTTGACCATTGCTATCGTCACTCGTCCTTTCTCCTTCGAGGGCAATCACCGCCGCAAGAATGCGGAAATGGGTATTGAAAACTTACAGGATAAAGTGGATACGCTGGTGATCATCCCCAACGACCGCTTAATACAACTTTGCGATCAAAAAATGAGCGTCGACGGCGCTTTCCGCGTCGCCGATGATGTGCTGCATCACGGTGTGCAGGCGATTGCCGAAGTGATCACCGTACCCGGTTTGATCAATCTAGACTTTGCCGATGTGCGCACCATTATGAAAGATGCCGGCCCGGCGTGGATGTCAATAGGCAAGGCCACCGGACCTAACCGCGCGGTGGAAGCTGCCAAGCAAGCCCTGGCTTCTCCCCTGCTGGATGTTTCTATGGAAGGCGCCAAGGGAGTGCTGTTCAACATCACCGGCGGTTCCAACCTTTCGCTGTTCGAAGTCAATGCGGCAGCAGAGGTTATCAAGCAAGCAGTGGACCCGGATGCCAATGTCATCTTCGGTGTCGCTTTGGACAGCAACATGAATACCGAAGTCCGGCTGACACTGATCGCCACCGGTTTCGCGGATGCCCGTGGCGTGAATAACGCGGCCCGTGAAAAAGAACTGACTAAAATTCTCAAGACCCTGAAAACCGATGAGCAAATGGACTCTCCGGCTTTCGTGAGACAACGCGAAATGACAAACGCCCGCCCGGCGCCAGCGATCGCCGGTAGAAAATAACAAACATCGTGCCCCATAAATTGTGTTATCAAGTCCCGGCGACCCTTTTCGCCGGGACTTGTTTAGATATCCGACCGCAAACTCCGTGTTGGGAAATGTGTGTCGAGGTATCAAAGAAAAGACGGGAAATCACGAATCCTTGAGACGCCGGTTGACAAAGGTATGCTCAGGACTTTATATTGAAAATAACA
>JAQTOJ010000048.1 GCA_028713395.1 Dehalococcoidales bacterium
AACCCTCTTATATCACGTACACGGTGACAGTGATGGCGCAGGTTCTGAACAAGACTCCGGAAGAGACGGCGGAGATCACAACCGTCAATGCTCAGGCGTTGTTCAAATTCTAGGGTCATTCTCGCGCAGGCAGGAATCCCCAAGGCAGAAAAATGGCAAAAATAACCATACAGGCGCACCCCGGAGCTAAACGCAACGAAGTGATTCGCTGCGTGGACGGGGTTTGGCATGTCAAAATTGCCGCGCCGCCAATCGAGGGCAAAGCCAATAAAAAACTGATTGAATTCCTCAGTGAAGTCCTGGATATACCAAAGAGTGCGATTTCAATCGACAAAGGCGCTACCGGTAAACGTAAAATGGTGGAAATTACCGGCGTAACAATCGAGGCAATTACCCGGAAATTGGGGAAGTATTTGCTTTTATAACCACTGCCCTAACAATCCTCTTTTTTTACGCGGGATGTGCCCCCTCTTGACAAAATACCCCCAACAGTCTTATAATTCAGAATATTCAGAAATAACTGATTAATCGGGGAGAAAAAATATGGTCGTAAAAAAGAAGGTCAATGCCGCTTTCTGTGAGCCGACCTGCTGCCAGGTGGAGTCCATTATCACGGTGGATGAACGCGGCCAGATGGTATTACCCAAGGAAACTCGCGCCAAGGCCGGCATCAAACCAGGGGATAAATTGGCGCTGGTGACTTTGCAGAGTCAAGGGAAACCCTGCTGTTTGATGTTGATGAAAACGGATGAGCTTTCGTCGATGGCGAAAAATGTGCTCGGTCCGCTCGTAAAAGATTTGGTCTAAACTTACTGAAGGAGTAAAAATATGAAGAAACAAGTAAATATCAAGGAAGCCGTGAGAGAAAGATACGCGCAGGCCGCCACTCAAGGCTGCGGTTGCGGTAGTGCGGAAGCGTCTTGCTGCGGCGGCGCTGACGAATCAGCCCTCGTGAGCCTGGGCATCGGTTATACCATGGATGATATCAAGTCCGTGCCGGAAGGCGCGAATTTAGGTTTGGGCTGCGGCAATCCGGTGGCGCTGGCTTCCCTTAAGGAAGGTGAGACCGTGTTGGATTTAGGATCCGGCGCTGGCTTCGACGCTTTTCTTTCAGCTCAGCGGGTGGGTAAAAAGGGTAAGGTCATCGGAGTGGATATGACCCCTGAAATGTTGGCGAAAGCCAATGAAAACGCCGAGAAGGGCGGCTATAAGAATGTCGAGTTCCGTTTGGGAGAAATTGAAAGGCTGCCGGTCGATGATAATTCCGTCGATGTCATTATCTCGAACTGCGTCATCAATCTATCCCCGGATAAACCGGCGGTTTTCAAAGAAGCTTACCGCGTGCTCAAACCCGGCGGCCGTTTGATGGTTTCGGATATGGTGCTGCTCAGGGAATTACCGGCCAAGGTGAAAAAATCAATAGATGCTTACGCCAGTTGTATCGCGGGCGCTGCCTTTAAAAACAATTATTTGCAGTTGATCAAAGATACCGGATTCAAAAAGGTGAAGACCGTGAACGCAGACGAAATTGATAATGCGGAAAAAGCCGGTTTGCCCGTGACCAGTATCAAGGTGCAGGCATTCAAACCGTAAGAGTCGTTCCTTGGGACATCGTCAATGATGAAGAGGGGTATTAACCCCTCTTCATTTTGTTTTCGGAGCCTGGATAATATGGGCTACCTGAGCAACGGTTCGGCTTCTGCCAGCAGCCCGACCATCTCATCCGCGACTTTTTGAGCCTGTTCGCCATATTCCTGGAGCATGGTTTCTTTCGCCCAGACATAGAACAAGTAGCGCATACAGCGGCGGTCTTCCCGCTGGGAAAGCAGAAATTCGGTATGCTCACGGTTGATGCAGATCATGCCCTCTTTGGGGTCATACCAACTGCGGTAGACTGATTTATCGCTGCTGGGGGCAGCAATCTTGATGTGCGGCGCGCGGGTTGGCGCACGGGTGATTTTCACAGTGCTGCCTACCTTAGATGGTTCTTTGTTTTCTCCCGGTTTTGCTTCCGCGGGTGTTTTCAGATCGGCGGAGGTCGGCCCTAACGATAAATTTTCAAGCAAGCCTTTTTCGCGGTAACGCAAAAAGCGGTCGATAAGCCTACCCGCCCGGTTCAATAGTATCCCAAAACGGCGCTCCTGGGATTCGGCGCTGACTTCCTGTATCAACAGCATTACCTTTGGTTCCATTTCCCGCAGTGCCTGTACGAAGTTGTTGAATACCTGGTCCTGGATGAGTGCCGTTTTATCGGCGGTGCGTTTGAGCCGGTCGTAGCGAATGTACCCTTCCAGCCGCCTGTCTATCCAGGGCAACACTTTAAAAGCCTGCAGGTCGGTCAAGTCGCAAATTCGGGTGCCGCCCCGTCCGTAAAGGCTGATCGAAGCGTCGGCCATATCCCAGGGTAAGACATAAAATTCCACGTAGGCAGAGCCGGCTTTTGCCACCGTGATGGTATTTCCCATGATCTTCACGCCGCGGAACCTTTGCGGATGCACTTGTTCGAAAATATCGTCGTCGGAGATAGCCATAGCGTATAGATTTGAACGTAAATCGCTGGCGAATTGCTGCCCCAGGTAATCCTTTATTTTTTCCTTGGAAAGCTGGGGGGCGATTTCCGGTAAAATGCCATCGAGGTGGGCGATCGTGCCGCGTTGGGTGTGTTCGTGTTTATGGCAAACTTTCAGTATTTCTGCATAGCCGTTTTTCAACCAACGGCGTTTTAAAACCAGACAGCTTGAAGGTTTACCGTCTTCATCGGTCGATGCCAAATGTAATTCATCGGAAATCAACGCAAAAGCCAGCAGGCCGATACCCTGTTCGCCTCTTAAAGCGGAATTCAATTTCTCGGAGCTGCCTATCTGGTGCAAAACCTGCCGCATTTTACGGGCATCCATGCCCACCCCGTTATCTTGCACGGTAATACCTTTGAGCAGTCGGCTGGTCACCCCGTCCGTGACCTTGGTCTGGTATTTCAGCTTGAGGAGCACCTGACCTTCCTCGGCGTTAATTTCCTCTATAGCGTCCGCCGCATTTTCCACAAATTGTTTTAGGGCTTCCTGTGGATTGCGGCAAACATGAGAAAGCACCTCGAAGACTCCCGGACCGGTGTGTAATGTGACCTGTGTCATATCGGCCTCCCATCTGGCTCCGCGTTAAAAAAGCGCGGGGCGTTCTATCTCTTGCCGGGCTTTTTGGAAGGCGGTGTCCCAGGTGAAGCCCTGGCGACGGTACTTGATGATGAGTTCGGCGGTGCGGATATCTTCTTCAGTGAATTGCCTGACTTGGCGCTGCTTGAGCCTGGTTTTTATGCTTTTGATAAAACCTTTTTTCTCCAGATAGCGAATCTCGTCCACCGAAGCTGCTGTAATCTTAGCGGTTTCCGTCATACGTAACATTACACGCATCTTTCCGGTAATATTTCCTGAACTTTTGCCTGAATAATATCGCAAACGATGATGGTTGTCAAGAGGAGTAGAGACAGGGAATTGTGAAAAAATCTTAAGCAAAACTTAAGCGAATAGGACTTGAAATAGCCGGATATACATCTATATAGTAATAATGTATCAAATAATTGATAAATAGGAGGTGACGCTTATGACCTGAATTTATAAAAACAAAACAAATTATTAAGATGAATTAGGAGTAATGGAATGAGGAAAATTATCGTATCTATAGTCTTTTGTTTACTTATGATTGTTACCGGGGTAGGAAATGTGGCCGCCAAAGCTTTTAGTTCCTCGTTGTCCAATTATGATATCACGAGTTCGAAGGAAGGATTTGTTTTAGCACAAGAAACAACTTTACGATGGGAAAAAGAATTAGGCATTCATTATGATGTTACCAGTGTCAAAGTGTACAAATTTGGAAAGGAAGAATTTCTTGTAGCACCAGCGGATGCAAATATCAGCCTTGAAGCTGAAATGCAAAGCGACGGTTCTATTAAGATTACGCCAATAGTAGACACACCTAAGGAAAACCAAATGACCGGTATTGCGAGCAATAGTGGAGGGAGAGTTCTGACCGATTATGGTTGGGAACTCGTTGGGTCTCAGGCGTTTTCGAGATTCGAAAACAGTACAGGTTGGATAGATCATGCTTATATGTTAGATCATCTGACCGGTGAATCTGATCCTAATTACGACTATTATTCATTACACCACTACGCGACTGCTAAAAGTAAGGGTATTTTCATTCTTAGATTCGCTAGTTTGGAGTGTGCAAAAACTGCCAGCAGTTCAACAATGTATTGGGTAGATTGGTGCCCACGCTCAGACCAAACATGGAATAACCCAACATCCTACACACTAAGTGTTACGGCTGGTGGGTATGGTCTATCCTATAACCATACTGGACAAGATACTTGGGACATTACTAAATATGAAGAAGCTGGTAAGTTCAAGAATATTTGGTATGGTTCTGCGTGGGGTTCAGAGAGGGAAGTTGCATATATGGTATGTGTCAAAGTGCCCCAAAATGGTTGGCCACAATGGAGCCTTACAGCCGATTTTGGCTGCCCTTGGTAGGATTCCACTTAGTTTTTGTTTAGAGAAAGAGCTTCTCTCCATAGGTGTTCTTGGAGAGAAGCTCTAAACTGAGCCAGCAAAAGACGACTATGTTTTGTATTGCAACTATCATAGACTAAAACTGATGATTTGATAAGCATGGGGTTATAGTAGTAGAATCAAATCACTAGCATAATACTATTCAATCTTGGAGATGGAGATAATGAAAAGACATATTGGTATTACTTTGATATCATGTCTCGCCATTTCCCTTATATCCACATTACCAGCGTGTACCAATAATGACACAGTTTATGCTACGCGAGTAGTAACCATAGAAGAAGCTGAATCTATTCTTTATCAAGTTATTAATGCTGCAAAAATGGGTAATACTACCAAGTTACTTAATTTGGGTTGCTCAGAAACAATGTTGAATTTAGACCTGGATTTCGTAGGAGGACTAAGTAGCGTCCCCTTTACCCATCCAGAGATAATAGATTCCTATTTACTTCCTGTTACGAGCGCGGGGAGGAACAAAATTGCACTTGGAGGACGTGTGCTGGTGTTACTTGGTATTGATAATTTAGGGCGTGCGTTTCGGACTGATTTCTTAGTGTGTTGGGACCCCTACCAAAAATGCATTGTAGTGCCGCACCCTATTTACTGGACGGGAATGGAGCTCGGACATACAGATGTTTACGGTTTAGGCGTTACTTTACCAACAATTTCAGTACAACAGTAGTATAAACATTTAGGTGCTAGTTATTATCGCGCAACATAGTTGATATCGCTTAGATGCTACATGTCCAAAAATTAGAAAAGGTGTGTATGCTAAATCATTCTTACTCCAGCGTCGCACTGATCTCAGTTCCAGTTAACGGTGGAGAGCTCGTGGTCAATCTTGGCGCTCGCCGTGTAACGCTGGGGAAATTTGAGATAAAGCTAACGGATATTGAATTCCGTTTGCTTTGGGCATTGATAGCGCATAATGGAACAGTCGTTTCTCACCGGCAATTGCTGGTTCAAGTCTGGGGCGCGGGGTACATCACAGCTACTAACGTGCTTCATGTTCACATGAAAAATTTGCGCGATAAGCTGGCAAGAAACGACCACGGGGCAAATTATATCACCAATATTCGGGGTATCGGCTACCGTTGTGACATCAAGTAAGTTTCACCTTTATCCGGCTGACATTTGTTTCGTATACATAAAATGAGCATAGCTCTTTCCAATTCTTGACAAAATCCATTTGTAAAACTAGTATAAACTGCGAAGTGAAATGAATACGCCGGCAAGACGCCGGGGCTCGAGTGGACTTATGGTGAGGCAAATTCGTCAGGGCGAAAAAAGAATCGTCTGTCCCATTACCGGTGGGCAATTGGTAATCAATCTGATTACCCATCGCGTTACTATAAAAAAAACGGTGATCGAATTACCCGATATCGAATTTCGTTTACTCTGTGTTTTGGCTCGAACGCCCGGACAGGTCATTCCCCATGAGAAACTGCTCGTGCGGGTCTGGGGTGAAGAATATTGTTGGGCGATCAACTACGTCCACGTCCACATGAAAAGACTGCGCGATATGTTGAATACCGGTATTGGTTCTGGTTGCTATATCTCCAATATCCGGGGAAAAGGTTACCGCCTCGATTAATAGCGATTTCCCCAAGAAAACACAGAAACAAAGACTTGATTATCCCCGGCTGATCAGGTGTATTGCAGTGGCTTTGAAGGTGGCTGTTACCGTGTCACCGATCGCCAAACCCAGTTCCTCCTGGCTACGGCGGGTAATGAGAGCAATCAACGGGACCCCGCCATCGAGCGTAACTCTCGTCTGCGCCCCCAAATTGACGATACGTGTGATTTTGCCTGTTATACTATTGCGGGCGCTGCTCGTGACCATAGTATGCTTTGACAGTGTGATATCTTCGAATTTCAAGCACGCGGTGACATCGGAACCGGTTTTCAATGAGGACACAGCCTCAATCATCCGGTTGCCGCTTTCGATTATCGCCAAACCTTCATGTTGTTCGATGATTTTGCCGTGCCAGATATTTCCTGCCTCAACAAAAGTAGCCACTTCCTCATCGGCGGGGTAGTTAAAGACCTGTTCCGGCGTGCCGGTTTGCCGGATTATGCCATTAATCAATACAATCACTCTATCTGCCAGCGCCAGGGCTTCATTGCGGTCGTGGGTTACCATCACCGTAGTCAACCGTGTTTCTCTCAGCACTTTTTCAAAATCATCGGTCAACGCCTGGCGGGTGGGGCTATCCAGCCCCGTAAACGGTTCGTCAAGAAAAAGCACTTCCGGTTCCAGTGCAAAAGCGCGGGCAAGACTAACACGCTTGGCTTCCCCTCCGGACAATGTCTTTCCGGATCGTTTCGCCAGATGCAGTACGCCGAAACGGTTTAACCATTCACGAACAAGGGACTGTGCCATTTTTTTATCAACCCGGTGTAGCCGTAAACCGAGCATCACATTATCCCAGACCGAAGAGTTCATCAGCAGGGGTTCCTGGAATGCCACCGAAACCCGGCGGCGTAATTCCAGTACATTACTTTGGTGAGTAACCGGGTTCCCAAAATAGGAAATGACGCCGGTGGTGGGACTGGTTAACAAAGACAAATTAAGTAATAAAGTGGTTTTCCCTGATCCATTAGGACCAATGACCACCAGCATCTCCCCGGAATTTATCTCCAGCGCCGGTATTGATAGCACCTTACGGCTGCCGTAATTTACAGATAGATCTTTAACGCTGATTGGAGTAAGGGTGTTCATTTTTTGACTCACTGGTTTTTGCTCCGCTGTTGGATAAAAGTCAGCAACAGGTTGACGAGGTAGACCAGTATCATCAAAATGATGCTCAGGGCTATGGCGATATCGAAACTTCCTTTGCTCGCCTCACCCACAATTGCCGTGGTCATCACTCTCGTTTGTCCGTTGATATTGCCGCCAACCATCATTGATGCGCCAACCTCTGAAATCACGGCGCCGAATCCAGCCATGACCGCGGCCAATAACGGTAAACGCGCCTCCAGCAGTAAAATCCATACCATTTGCAGACGGGAGGCCCCCAAAGCCCGTATCTGGAGGCGTAATTTAGGATCGAGCTGTTGTATCCCCGCCATGGTAAATCCGGATACCAATGGCATGGCGATAATAAATTGCGCCAAGATCATTGCCGTGGGGGTATAAAGTATGTGAAAAAAGCCGAGTGGTCCATTACGCCAAATGAATAACAGGACTACCAACCCTACCACTACCGGTGGCGCGCCCATCCCTGTATTGATCAGCGAAACTAAAAAACGCCGGCCGGGGAATTTGTTCAAGCCCAGCGCCACTCCAATGGGAATACCGCATAACAGGCTCAACGCAGTCGCTGCCCCGGAGACGCCCAAAGATAACAGGACAATCTGCAATACCTGGCGATCGCCATGCACGATCATCCAGAAAGCTTGCACAATCCCGTTAATGATATAGGTCATAAAACAAAATACCTGGTCTACCTGTCACATTAGCGACAGGTAGACCATATTAATTCTAGAATATCAAAAATATTAGTTACTTGGTACCGTAAAACGCTTCTGATTTTCCGGCATCCGCATAGAAAAGAGGCTGCCCGTATTTGTCTACGCCAAAATCGGCAATGACTCGTTGTGCTTCAGGTGAAACCATAAAGCGGACAAAAGCCCTGCCCCCTTCTGCATTCAACTTGATGCCGGGAAATGCCCCAGGGTTGACCTGTATTACGTGGTATGTGTTTATCAGGGTCGGGAAGTCATTTTCCACCATTATATCAAGGCTTAGCGTGGATTTTTGCGCAATATAAGTAGAACGGTCGGTCAGAGTGTAGCCTCCTTTTTCAGAGGCAATGCGTAACAAATCACCCATACCGGTATTTGCTTCTACATACCATGACTGTCCTTTCTGGGTAATGGCGGCGGTTGTCCAAATGGATTTCTCTTTGGTGTCTGTCCCGGAGGCATCTCCGCGGCTGTAAAATAGACTACCTGCCGCCGCTATTTTCTTAAAGGCAGCCACGGTGGATGTCATTCCTTTAATCCCCGCCGGATCTTTACTGGGCCCAACCACAATATAATCATTGTGCGCAAAAAACGTGCGATTGATGCCGTACCCGCCAGCCACAAATGTCAACTCGGCGGCTGGTGAATGGACCACTAAAACATCTGCTTGCCCGGCTTGCCCCAGCGCAATTGCCGCACCGGAACCATTGTATATCGGTTTTACTTTATAGCCTGTCTCGCTTTCAAACATGGGGATCAAAACGTCCATTAGTCCTGAATCGCGGACACTGGTCGTGGAGGACAAGATGAGTTCTTTTACCGCGGGAGTGGTGGTAGCGGGGATTGTGGTCACCGCGGTGGTGGCAGGGGTTACGGTAGTTGTTGCGGACGGCGGCGTTTGCGGATTTTCCAAGGTGGAGGTGACAAACGTTGGCTGAGTGTTAGGGTTGGCTGCCGGTGTACAGCCGGTGGCAGCCAGCATCAGGGCGGTGATACCAATCAGGGCATTGATAAATAGTGCGCGGGGGAATTTCATGGTACTCCTTTGTCTATGTCTCTATTATTTTTATTTTTCCCGTATCGGCGGTATCGTAACCGGGAATAGAATTGAGCATATCTATAAAATCCGCGCTTTTTACAATCTCAGTGATCACCGAAAACGGTTCCCTGTCTAGAGTTTTTTGCAGCGCGATCAGGTCATAGCGTTCTTTGAAAAGCGGGAGAAAAGTTAGATTAAAAGCGTCGGCGGCGGACTGCGCTCCCATGCCGACATCGGCCTTTTGCCGGGCGATCAAACCGGCCACCGCCATGTGGGTGGTTTCTTCCCTGTCGTACCCTTTTACCTCATCGCAAGGGATTTTCGCCTGTCGTAATTGAGTGTCTAATAGAATCCGGGTACCAGAACCTTTTTGCCGGTTTACGAACACGATGTTCCGGCGCATCAAGTCCTGCACCCCGTGTATATTTTTCGGGTTACCCGGGGCAACTATCAGTCCCTGAACCCTTTGCAGCAGGTTGATAACAACCACGGTTTCGTTGGGCATCATCTTTCGTATGAACGGAATATTGAATTCACCGGTTTCTTCGTCTGCCAGATGTGCCCCGGCGATATCGGCATCGCCCCGTTCCAGCGCTAACAATCCGGCAAGACTACCGACAAAATTGGTGTCCATATTGGCCGTAGTTTGTAAAGTAGAATGGTGTTTTGCCAAAAGCTCGATTGCGAGATCATGGCTACCGGAAAAACGGATAGTTTTCACGTCCTTGCCGGCATGGTCTGGTTTTTTCCTCTTTACGGGTGCCCTTCTTTCACGCCATTCGGCGAGCTGGATAGTAGTAGCCGTCTCCAGGTCTTCCACGGAAAATCCCGACCCCAGAGACTGTATGATGGCTTTTTCCAGGATAGCCCCCAGTTTCTGGCGGCGTTGTTTCAATACAGCCGTGTCTTCAATCACCGGAGCCACGTAGTTGCCGCTACCCTGGCGGGCAACGATAATCCCTTCTTTGGTGAGTTCCAGATACGCCCGCGCCACCGTGCCGGGGTCGATATGTAAAGTGGCTGCCAGTGCGCGTATTGCCGGTAGGCGGTCATCTGGTTTGAGTTCGCCTTTGGCAATACATTCCCGGAAAAAGTCTACTAACTGGAGGTAAGTAGCGCGTTCCCCGCTGAATACAAAATCTGTTTTCAAATAGCCCTCGGTGTATGGAAATCCACCATACACTTTAGCAACAAATAGGGACGCGCGTCAAATAAATGGGATTTAAGAGAAGAAGCAAAAAAAAGACCCCTCGATGTTTGCGAGGGGTCTCATATTTCCCACGGCATTGGAGCTCTGTAAGCGCAATGTTAACCGGGGATCGCTCCGTTAGTTCGCGTCAGAAACGCGTACGTTAGTATAAACTTTTTGCCGGGTAGCTACCTGGGCTTTCACTTTTAGTTGATTGCCGGCGCTGGCCGCGACGATATCGGATACATCACGTTGATAACCGCAGAGTAAACATTCTTCGTACCAGCCGTCAGTTTCGCGCTGAATGAAGAGATCGCCACTGCAACGGGGACAACTCTTTAACTTCCAAACCGCCATTTCCCATTCCTCCCTGATTTTGGAGTCTCTTTTCGGGAGAC
>JAQTOJ010000049.1 GCA_028713395.1 Dehalococcoidales bacterium
AAATTGGGTATATCCATTGTCGCGGTAAAATCCTGCGCCAGCACCCGGCCGACCGCCTCGTCCAACAAGACAGATTCCGTCCGCATTACCGGCTCGATATGCCGGTCGATGA
Source organism: Dehalococcoidales bacterium (assembly GCA_028713395.1). Classification (GTDB taxonomy): domain Bacteria; phylum Chloroflexota; class Dehalococcoidia; order Dehalococcoidales; family Fen-1064; genus JAQTOJ01. Next base: position 113 of record JAQTOJ010000049.1, read on the forward strand.
CTTGTTTAGCTTTTTCGTAAGATATCAACGCGCCGAATGGTTTCATCGTGTTGCCTCTCTGACCAAGTGACCTATTTCCGGCAGGATAATTTTATCCACCGCCAGCTTTACTGCTCCCAGCGAACCGGGGATACAAATGATGATTTTAGTTTTCGCCACCCCGGCCAGAGCCCGGCTCATGATCGCCCCAGCCCCGATTTCCTGGTAGCTTAAAGCACGGAATATCTCACCAAAACCTTCCAGTTCCTTTTCGAGCAAGCCGCGGATAGTATTCACCGTCACGTCTTTTTTACTTAAGCCGGTACCGCCGCTGGTAATGATCACCTGTACGTCCCGGTGTTCGATCAAACATTGTATCGTTTCTCTGATAGCTGCCACATCGTTTTTAAGAATGGCGTAATGCGTCACCGTGTGCCCGGCTGATATCAGTTGTTCCTTTAGATAGCTGCCAGATTCATCGTTGGCTTCGGTGCGGGAATCAGATGTCGTAATGACCGCGCATTTTAAATTCTGCGGCGAGACATGTTTATGTTCCTGATAGCTCATTTCTACCTGCTGATATCTAACATCTTATTTAATATCTTGGTTTACAGATGATTTCTTTGATTTTCAGATCAAAAAAGTCAGCGGAATTGACGGGCCGCATGACAACCGCATAGTCAGCCCCGCGTCCTGTGCCGGCAATGGCGATCACATCCTCATCCACCTTAACCAGCCCGGCGTCTGCCGCCATGACGGTAATTTCCACCACCACTTTCATACCCTGCCCCATAATCCGCAGCGTGTTGGATACAATGTCTCCCAGCAAATAAGTGGTAAATTTCTTGCGCATGGCCGCGCCGACACCGGAGAACAAATGTGTCGCGGTGAAAATGATACCGCCGTTTTTTTCTATTTTTTCCCGGTTTTCGGGGGTCAATTCCTGGGAATTGGGGCCATGGAAACCCTCCGAATGGGTGACTGCCACCACTTTCATGCCCTTGAACACTTCCGTGGCGCGTACGGCTGTCGTACCGACTGTAGTGGCAACCACAATAGTCTTGATGCCCAGCTCATCAGCGCGTTTTTTCGCTAACTTCAGTGTCTCTTCCAGATTATTGACACCCGGATTTTCAAAATAGATGATTTCCCCTTCCATTTATTCACCTTCCTTGAGGCCGAATTGAGGCAACGATTTTTACGTCCAACTATATACAGCCCTTCGATAAACAAAGAGATACTAAATGACTTTTATAGCCTTACTCGCCCGCTATTTACGATGAAACACAGTGAAAATGATACTACGTACGGTAAATGGCGTCAAACTACCAAAATCTTTTGATATACTTTCGTAATGGACTTTTCCGTGACTTGGGCATATACTCAAGGTAAAGAGGCAGCCTTCCCATGGCAACGCCATCATCTACGAAGGTCACCCCCAAAGGAGTTTTTCTTGAAGATACTACTGGTATACCCAGAATACCCGGATACTTTTTGGAGCTTTAAACACGCTCTTTCCATGATATTGAAAAAAGCCGCATTGCCCCCACTAGGGCTATTGACTGTGGCGGCCATGCTTCCCAAAGAATGGGAGAAAAAAGTGGTGGATATCAATACCACCCCGTTGAAAGACAAGGATATCAAGTGGGCGGATTATGTATTCGTGAGCGCCATGGTGGTGCAGCGCGAATCTGCCCGGCAGACCATCAACCGCGCACAAGCTCTGGGAAAGAAGGTAGTCGTCGGCGGGCCGCTCTTCACCACCGAGCGTGAAGAATTCGATGATGTCGACCACCTGGTGCTGGATGAAGCTGAAGTAACTTTGCCTAAGTTTCTCGCCGATTTGAACAACGGCACTCCGCAGCATATCTATACTTCCACGGAACGCCCCGATATTACTGCCACCCCGATACCGGATTGGTCGCTCATCAACCTGAACAAATACTCCTCGATGAACATCCAGTATTCCCGTGGTTGTCCTTTTGACTGCGATTTTTGCGATATTATTATCCTGAACGGGCGTAAGCCGCGTACCAAATCCGCGGATCAGTTTATCCGCGAATTGGAGGCTATTTACAGTGCCGGTTGGCGAGGCGCTATTTTTATTGTCGATGATAACTTTATCGGGAATAAAAACAAGCTTAAGGCTGAGGTTTTACCGGCTATTATCAACTGGCGCAAAACCAAACGGCATCCTCCGTCATTTTTCACCGAAGCCTCAATCAATCTGGCCGATGATATTGAGCTAATGCGTCTGATGACCCGGGCCGGATTCGATAGGGTGTTTGTGGGCATCGAGACCCCGAATGAAGAAAGCCTGGTAGAATGCAATAAAACCCAGAATGAGAACCGCGACCTGGTGGCCGCCGTGAAAAAAATCCAGAATTTCGGCATGGAAGTCCAGGGTGGCTTTATCGTTGGTTTCGATAATGACCCAGCCTCTATTTTCAAACGCCAAATTGAATTCATTCAAAAGAGCGGCATCGTGACCGCCATGGTGGGGCTGCTCAATGCCCCGCGCGGCACTCGGCTTTACGAACGCATGAAGAAAGAAAACCGCCTGGTTACTAGCTTTACCGGCGATAATACAGATTGCAGCCTGAATTTTGTGCCGAAAATGAAAACCGAGACCTTGATCGACGGCTACAAACATATTCTCGGCAGTATTTATGCCCCCAAGGCCTACTACGAACGCATTTCCACCTTCTTGAAGGAGTTCCGCCCCCAATACAACCCCCAGGCTTTCCAGCTCAAGTTTTACCACCTCATTGGTCTGGTGAAGTCGCTCTGGATTTTGGGCGTGCTGGATAAAGGCCGCCGGTATTTCTGGAAATTCATGCTCTCAGTGCTGGTAAAACGCCCGAAATCTCTGCCACTCTCGCTGATCCTATCGGCTTACGGCTTTCATTTCCGCAAGGTCTACGCTAAAATTGCCAACACCAAAATCTCCCTGAATTCCAAAGACATGCAGGCGGCAGAAAAGGTATAATAGCCTGGTGAAATTTTTCCTCAGTATCAGGAAGGAGAAACCATGAAGTTAAACCTTATGCCTCAAGAAGGTAAATTTTTTACGCTGTTCCAGGAAAGCGCCCATAACGGGGTGGAAGTCGCGATCAAACTCAAAGATTTAATGTATAACTGGACGGACGTAGAAAACAAAGTCGCCGCCATTGCGGAGCTGGAAAAGAAAGGCGACAACGTCACCCACCAGATCGCTCACGAATTACACCGCACCTTTGTCACCCCCTTTGACCGTGAGGACATAGGGTTACTATCTCACACGCTGGATGATGTGACCGATTTCATCCATTCCGCTACCGACGCCATGTTCCTCTACCGGGTCGATGGCCCGACTATTCGCGCCAAAGAACTGGCCGATGTCATCGTGGAAATTACCGCCGAAGTAGAAAAAGCAGTGGGTGAACTGGGCAAAAAAATGGACCAGCGCCAGATGCTGAAATATTGTGTTGAAATCAACCGGTTGGAAAACGTGGCCGACCGTATCTATCGTTCCGCGTTGGCGGATTTGTTTGCCAATTCTACAGATGTCGTGTATATTATCAAATGGCGTGAAATCTATGAGCACATGGAAACAGCGACTGACCGGTGTGAGGATGTAGCCAACGTGCTCGAGGGTGTTGCCATTAAATACGCCTAGCATTTTCCGTCTTTAAGCTCAAACAGCAGGTAGCACATTTTTAGGAAAGCGGTGAAGTGAGTTTGAAGGTTCCGAACAACAAAACGGTTGTTAGCCCAAATCCAGGCAAATCGCTTTTGGCAAGCGAAAGATTTCTTCAAAATACTTATCCTATCCGGCGCACCGTCAACGGTGCGCTTTTCTTTTTTCTAGAGGGATTCTCCGCACGGAAATAATAATGAACCAGGAGATATAATGACGGTTGGAATCTTCTTGGTCGTGGTCATCATTGGCATTGCGCTGGCTTTTGATTTTACCAACGGCATGCACGATGCCGCCAATTCCGTGTCCACCGTGGTCTCAACCGGCGTTCTTTCGCCCAAATTAGCCGTGCTCTGGGCGGCGTTTTTCAATTTCATTGCGTTTGCCATCTTCGGCACGACGGTGGCACACACTATCGGCAACGGTATGATCGATATTTCCACTGTCACGCCGTATGTGATACTGGCCGGATTGATCGGGGCTATCAGTTGGAACCTGATCACTTGGTACTTCGGCATTCCCAGCAGTTCTTCGCACGCTATTATCGGGGGTTACGCCGGCGCGGCCATCGCTCATGGAGGATTCGGGGTGATCGTTGCCAAAGGGTGGTACTTGACGATAATATTTATCGTGCTTGCGCCACTGATCGGGTTAATCGTCGGCTACTTGCTAAAGATACTGACTTCGTGGATCTTGTATCGACGAGACCTCGTGAAAGTAAATAAAGCGGCCAGGGTCCTCCAGCTTTTTTCCGCAGCTACCTTCAGCCTGGGACACGGCGGTAACGATGCGCAAAAAACCATGGGTATTATTTCGGGGCTGCTTTTTACAAGCGGGCTGATCACTAAATTTGAAATCCCGCTGTGGGTGGTATTAAGCGCTCATGGCGCCATTGCCCTGGGCACACTCACCGGCGGTTGGCGCATCATCAAAACCATGGGACAGAAAATTACCAAACTACGCCCGATCGACGGGTTTTGCGCGGAAACAGCCGCGGCATCCAGTATATTTTTATCCACCGGTCTCGGCGTTCCGGTTAGTACCACCCACGTGATTACCGGCGCTATCGCCGGTGTGGGTTCGGTAAACCGTCTTTCCGCCGTGCGTTGGACAGTGACCATCAACATCGTCTGGGCATGGTTGCTTACGATACCGGCTTCAGCACTCATTGCCGGTTTAGTCTTCACACTGGTGAAACTGATTTTCGGCGTTAGTTGATGATTTGCGGGAAAAACCGCCTTAAAATGGTCTGTCTGCCTCTTGTTTTACTTGTCAATTGGGAATATAATTATTTATTAGTACACCTGATTTTTTAAGGGAGGTAATCTTCATGGGGTCAGCAATTGAATACCAAAAACAGATGACCGAGATTGTTTATATCAACTTACCCGGACCTGGTGAGCCTTCACCCGGTATGAGCGGCGGTGAGTTACTCCACGGCTTCCTGGCGGAATTATATCTGGGAGCCAAACCCGAGGTTAAAGAATATATCAATGACCTGTGCATGAAATGGAACGTGCACTACCGCAAGACCGGTTAAACAATCAGGAGTTATTTTTAACTCTGGAGTCTACCAAAACAAAGGTCGGCGTAACTTTTTTCGCAGCAACTGACACTCGATTTATTTCGGGGCAGTATGAAGGAAAATGCGTAACAGGTTAGCCGACTTTTTATTTCATATAATTCCGTTCACGGAGATTTTTAGTGGTGGAAAAAACGGGGAATCCAAGCCTGCCGATAGAAATAACGCCGACTGAAGACACCTTCAAGACTCCTAATATCGAAACAATCGTGCTGGGAGACCTGACCTGGATCAATATTGAAAAACCAACCCGGGTGGAAACTGAATACCTGGCAAAGCATTTCCCTTTTCACCAACTAGACCTGGACGATACATTGAGCCGTGTACAACGTCCCAAGATCGATGAATACCCGGACTATCTCTTTATCGTGCTACATTTCCCCGTCTGGCAAAAAGAAGCGCAAATCGCCAGCGCCACGCAGATTTCTATTTTTGTCAGTAAAAACTATGTGGTAACGTTACACAATGGCGATATCCGCCAGCTTAGAGAACTCTTCCAGAACTGTAAAGCCAACGAAATCAACCGGCAGGAAAACATGACCCGAGGCTCGGCATTTCTGGTCTACCGCATCATCGATATCCTGGTGGATCGCTGTTTCATTATCCTGGATAGGATTCTGGGTTGGCTGGATTCCGTGGAAAACGCGGTCTTCGATGAAAATGTAGAAACCGCCGTGGAAATCGCCCGTTTACGCCGTGATATCATCGCACAGCGACGTATCATCTGGCCTTTGAGAACCGTCATCGGAGAACTAGCCACCAAGCTGCACCGCTACATGACGACCGACCTGGATGTGTATTTCGGGGATGTCATGGACCACCTTAACAAGATCTGGGACACGATGGATGAATGCAAAGAGATTGTGGAAATCTATAAAGATACGGATTATGTTCTGAGCAACGAACGCCTGGGTAAAATCATGCGGGTCTTGACCGTGCTTTCTACTGTCGCTATCCCCGCCGCTATTATTTCCAGCATTTACGGGATGAACGTAAGGTTGCCTGGTGATGTAGACAGTCCGCACGGTTTAAAAACACTGGTAGTGCTCGGGATAATCATGCTGCTTTCCAGCGTTTTCATGCTGGTTTTCTTCAAACGCAAACGCTGGATATAGTCCGGCCCAGCTAATCCATTTTCTTGGGCAGCCAACCCTGTTTTTTTACCCAAAGATACACACCGAAGGTCGCCAGCGCCGTGGATCCGACCATCAATATAATGTACCACCACATATCGTGCGGCCCGATTTCAAAAACACCATTCCCCAGCATGGTCGCCAGGGTATTGGGCACGAGCACCGCCGTGCCGATAATGGTCAGGTATGTCATTAGCAGAGCCAACCGGTTATTCAGGTTCTGCAATTGATTATTGTAGATACTTTGCAATACCTCAAGCCCGGAAGACAAGACTTCGGACATATGTTCCGCCAGACCGATCTGGCGGTTTACATCCTCCACCAGTGAACTCAGTTTCTCCAGTATTTTGTCATCGTCGGTAATCAGGTCCGCGTCCCCGTAACGCAGCGTATGCAGTACGTCCACCGTATCCCACAACGCGTTAAGATAGGTGATCACGGCGTGTTTCATGCGGTAAATTTCCGGTCCCAGTTTGGTCCTCGGGGTATAAGGGTCGGTCATGCTCTCGTTCAGTTTATCGCCCTGTTCTTCAATCTGCCGCAAGTGCTCGAAGTTGCTATCGTTGCTTTCATGCACGATACGGATGAGCAACAGGGTCATGCGATCGGGAGTAGGAATACCGGCGGGCAGTTTTTTCAGCACTGTCTCCGAGTACCTTTTCAGACGGGTAAAACGACGATCCACATAGATGGGGTGCACCGTGAAAATGAAATTCTTTTTCATGAACAACAGATAAGGGTGCGGCTCAACGTTGAATTCTCTTACCTGCACAGCAGAGATTTTCATCCCCAGTTCCGTATCGGAATCACGATACTTCAAGTAGGAACTCTCGGTGAAAGATGAGATCAAATCTTCGCTAAATCCCATTTGCAGGGCGGCGTTGCGGGCGGCTTTATGGAAATCCGCCTCGTTAACAACGTAGTCCACCCAACTCACCGATGCGTTGGTCACGATATCCAGAAAACCGGCAGGGGTTTCTGCTTCTTGTTTAAATATAACGCCACTAGGAGAAATGGAAACACAATACCAACGTTTCCGGTTGGCTTCAGCCTCGCTCGTTTCCTTTGGTTTATTATCCCGGTTGATCTCATTTTCCATGGCGACACCCTAATCCTGAAACATCAAATTTCAACGCAACACTTCATTATCACCCTTTCGTGGAAGAACCGTCAACATGGAAAATACATTCTTACCGCTTACGATGCGCGGACTTGACGCATATAACCCATCGAGCGTAAGGGCAGGTTTGAAACCCGCGCTTACATAAAGTTTGCAATAATATTCAATTATGTTAAAATAAAGACGTCGATAGATTACATAACACTTTGGTGGAGATGTGCGGTGAGAGCGGAAATAGAAAAATTCTTGGCCTATCTTAAAGCTGAAAAAGGGCTGTCCGAGAACACCTTTTTCGCTTACCAGAATGACCTTTCGCAAATGACCGGCTTCTTTGAATCCGAAGCCAAGAAAAACACCACGATGCCCGACTGGGGGAATATCGACCGTCAATCCGTCATGCGTTATTTATTAGATCTCCAGGAAAAGAGATACGCCCCTACTACCCGCGCCCGTAAACTAGCCGCCGCCCGCTCCTTCTTCAAATTCTTAAGCAATGAAGGACTGATCAAAGAAGATCCCACCCACAACCTGGAATCGCTAAGCGTGGGGCGCTCTTTACCTAAACCCATTTCCATCACTCAGGTCAGGGCTTTACTCGAACAACCTACCAAGCACGCTTCGCCCGAAGGCAAACGCGATGAAGCGATGCTGCAGTTGCTTTATGCCAGCGGTATGCGCGTCAGCGAGTTGATGTCTCTTAACATCGATGATGTGAATCTGGTGGATGGCGATGTGCGCTGTTTCGGTAAAGGCAAAAAGGAACGTTTGATCCCGATCCACCCGCAGGCTATCAAAGTACTGGATGAGTATCTCGCCAAAGCCCGTCCGCAACTTGCCCGCAGCAATGATGAAAAAGCCTTGTTCCTGAACCGCCGCGGCGAAAGATTGACCCGCCAGGGATTCTGGCAGATCCTCAAGCAATATGCCAAAGCCGCCGGTATCACCACGCCGGTCACGCCGCACACCCTCCGCCACAGCTTTGCTACTCATATGCTTAGCGGCGGCGCTGACCTGAGGGCTGTGCAAGAACTACTTGGGCATGCTAATATATCTACAACACAGATATATACACACCTTACCAGCGAACACGTGAAACGGACTTATGAAAAAGCTCATCCCAGAGCTAAATAAACCCGGAAAGGAATGAGATAAATGCCCAAATCTAAAAGCAAGAAATACTACCGGAACGCGCCGAAAGCGGCAACCGTGAATAATACCCCTTCCGCATCCGTGAATGCCGGGACAAAACCCGCGGCGGCTCCTTTGAGAGCGACCCCCGCGAAATCCAGCGTCATGGTGACTTCACCCACCGTGGGGACGGAACTAAAAGTGCTCGGTATTCTCACGGTAGTCATTTTGGCTGCTATTATCGTCTTGTCTATCGTCCTGCGCTAACCGGCGCGGTTGGCGGATTTATGGAATACGAAATTGCGCGCCATCGTTTGGTGAATCTGCTTTCACGGGATATTCATGATCCTAAAACACTGGCTGCGATAAGTAAAATCTCGCGTGAGCTTTTCGTGCCGCCGGAATTGAGACACCTGGCATATAAGGACGAACCTTTACCCATCGGACAAAATCAAACGATTTCCCAACCATACATCGTGGCTTTGATGACGGAAAAACTAAGCTTGACCGGTACTGAGAAAGTGCTGGAGATCGGCACCGGCAGCGGGTACCAAACCGCGATTCTGGCAGAGTTAGCGCGAGAAGTGCACAGCACCGAACGCATCCCCGATTTAACAGAAAAAGCTGCCAAATTACTGCACACCCTGGGTTACAAGAATGTCTTCATTCACGCGGCGCAAGAAGACCTGGGTTGGCAACCGGCCGCCCCCTACGAAGCCATCATCACTACTGCCGCCGCCCCTGACGTCCCCCCCATTTTGCTGGAACAGCTAGCTATCGGCGGGCGCATGATTATCCCGGTGGGCGGACGTTGGGAACAGCAGCTTTTGAAAATCACTAAAACCGTTAATGGGATCCACACGGAAAATCTGGGCGGCTGCCGCTTTGTCTCGCTGATCGGCAAGGGGGCATGGGAAACACAACCCTGACACATTATTGTTTTTATATTTATGGTCCGCTTCTCATAGGTTTACTTGGTTACGACTAGACGTAACCTGCTGTATATATCATCCCCATACTTAATGATCCCAATCAGTTCTGTGACACGGCGATAACCCAACTGAGGTAGAGCCTCTTTTACCAACAGATGCAATCTCAATTCAACTTGTGCTAACATATTTTCAACATGTGTTAGTGAGTTGCGATAATTTTAAGGAGGATCATGGAAACACTACAAACAATCAAAACACGCCGCAGCGTACGTAAATACACTACCGCTCCGGTGGATGACACTACGCTGAATCAGGTATTGGAAGCTGCCCGCTGGGCGCCTTCCTGGGCAAACACGCAATGCTGGCGGTTCATTGTGGTGCGTAATGACGCCGTCAAAACTGAACTGGCGGGTGTCCTGGCTCCCAACAACCCGGCCACCAACGCCATCAAAACCGCCCCGGTCGTTATTGTAGCCTGCGCTGAAAAGAATAAAGCTGGTTTTTATAAAGGTGTCGCCTCGACCAATAAAGGCGATTGGTGCATGTTCGACCTGGGGATCGCCATGGAGAATATCGCCTTAGCCGCTCATTCGCTCGGGCTCGGGACAGTCCATGTCGCCCTGTTTGATGCCCAAAAAGCGGAAGCAGTACTGGGTATCCCTGAGGGTTTTTGCGTGGTGGAAATGACGCCCCTGGGCTATCCGGATGGTGAAACAAAAGCGCCGCCGCGTAAAGAACTGGTTGACATTGTATTTAGAGACAGATTCGGGGTGAAGTAAAAGTTTGATTTTTCGGTAACCCGGAAAAGAGTGAGGGGGCGGTTTTCACCGCCCCCTCTTGTTTTTACTTTTTCTTGGGTTGGTTATTATGCTGCTGGTTGTTGCCGGGTTTGTTTTGTTGGGGTGGCGCTGTTTTGGCAACCGGAGCGGCAGGC
>JAQTOJ010000050.1 GCA_028713395.1 Dehalococcoidales bacterium
TGTTTAGCGTAGTAGCTCGTAGGGTGGGTGAAACTAAGGAGTCAGCAGTTTGCTGCTGTTTACCCACCTATATGGTCATCTCCGTCACTTCAGTAGCTTAATACCGTTTCAGTAGCTTGATACTGTTTACCCACCCGCGTTTCCCTCATGTCATCCCGGATGATCGACTTCATCGCCATGCATGAATAGAAATGAGTCTAGACTCCGTTAAGGGGTGAGAGTGACAGGTATATTTCTACCGCAGGGTTTTCTTAGCCTCAGCCCTTACCTTCTCATCTTCCCGCACACTCACGTGCAAATAAATATCCCCGGTTCGCTGCTTGTCTTTCTTGCCCGCGCCTGTCAGCCGGATGGTCGTGCCGTCCGCCGTCGCCGCCGGTATTTTTACCAGGTATTTCTTGTTTTTCCAGCCGCGCTTGACGGCAATTTTCTGTGTTGTACCGTTAACAGCTTGGCCTGCGCTTAATTCCACGTTGAAATGTTCGTCCAGTTGTTTGGGCGGATCCGGTATCTTCACCCCGAAGGCGACCCTGACCAGCGCCTTGCTCAAACTTGCCGCCATCCACATCAAAACCCGGTCGCTGAGGCGTAGTCTGGGTTGCTTCTGCGCCGGGTTCGCCGTGCTGTAAATCGTCCGTGCCGGACTGCCGCTGCTCGTATAAAACCGGAAAACCATGTTCTGCCCGGAAAAAAACGTGCGGTTGAGGAAGTCCTGGTCGAATCTTAACCCCGCCTGGGCGAACATCCGGTTAAGCTCATCGAGGTTCGCCTGGTTGGTAAAAGCCTCGCGGAAAATATCGGATTGCGTGTAACCACCCGGGCTACCGGCGCCGGCAAATCCGCTGCGCTTCAGGTAATCGTACTGCTTGCGTTTTTCCGGGTTGCTCAAGACCGAATAGGCTTCGTTGATTTCCTTGAACTTCTCCCCGGCCTGCTGCTCATTGCCGGGATTCACGTCCGGATGATGCTTGAGCGCCATTTTACGGAAAGCGGCTTTTATGTCCTCAGGCGTGGCGTTTTTTTCCAGCCCGAGAATCTGGTAGTAGTCTTTCATGTGCAAAATCAATTATAACATAGCCCTATTTGGCATCCTTTTTCCGGTTATGTTACGATTGCACCAGAACGACGCCTGTTTATGGAGAGAGAATGCTCACCGTCAAAGAAGCCATTGAAAAACGCCGCAGTATCCGCAGTTTCAAACCCGATCCCGTGCCGGATGCGCTCCTGCATCAGATTATGGAAGCCGCGCGGCTCGCCCCCTCGGGCAGTAACCGTCAGCCATGGCGTTTTCAAATCATCAAAGAAGGCTCGCTCAAGCAGCAATTCATGAAAGAGGCTACCTTCGGCCAGGCGGTGCTGGCGAACGCGCCGGTCATCATCATTTGCGGCTCGGAAATGTTGACCTTCGTCAAGCGGCATAAACTCGCGCCCCCGAATTCCGAATACTACGGCGCGGAAACGGAAGACCCCGAGGAGTTGAAGAAATTCATCCCCGACGCCAATATGTACGACGCTATCGCCATCACCCACATGACCCTTATGGCTACGGCGCTGGGACTCGGCACCTGCTGGGTGCAGAGCATCAAACCGGGCGCCGCGGCTAAAGTCCTCGGTTGGCCGCGTCATATGACCGTTTTCACAGCCTTAGCACTGGGTTATCCGGCGGAAGATCCGCCCGCCCGCGACCGCTCCTCCATGGAAACGATTTTGATCAAAGAAGGACAAAAACCGGTATAAAACCCTCTGGAGATACAATGTTTACCGAAAAAACAGCGCAGTTATTCATCGAAAGCGAAATTCGTGATTTCGTTGCCAACAGCCCGCTAAACCGCATGCCGGATGACAAAGACCAGCCCATCTTTGAAGCGCCTCTGATCGGCTTTGCCGATGCCGCCGATCCGCTTTTCGATTCTTACAAGACCATCATCGCCCCGACCCACCTCACCCCGCGCGAAGCGCTGGCGTTGGCGTTGCATAAAAAGCCGGAAGAACTCCCCCAACACCTCGCGGTTATCAGTTGGATTCTCCCCATTGCGGCTAAAACCCGGCTTTCCAACCGTAAAGAGAAATCAATCCCCAGCCGTTTATGGGCGAACACCCGCTGGTATGGTGAACAATTCAACGATGCTTTGCGGAATCACGTCGTCAAGGTACTGCAGGACAAAGGTTATCTGGCCGCTGCCCCGGTGATCCAACCCCATTTCAAGCAATTTACCAACGAAAAAGGCCCGTACTCCAACTGGTCGGAACGTCATATCGCCTACGCGGCCGGACTGGGCACCTTCAGTCTTTCCGATGGTTTTATCACCGCAAAAGGCATCGCCCACCGCGTCGGCAGCGTCGTCACGGATTTACCTTTACCCGCGAGTTTCAGAAGCGCGGCTACGGCTTTCTCGAATTGCCTTTTTTACGCCGATGGAAGCTGCAAAAAATGTATAGAACGGTGCCCGGCGGGCGCCATCACGGAAACCGGCCACGATAAGATCAAGTGCCAGGCCTACGCCTACGGTGAATTGCGTTATCTCCGTGAGACATATCAGGTGGGTAATCCCGGCTGCGGTTTGTGCCAGACTAAAGTGCCGTGTGAATTTATTAACCCGGTAAGAACGAAATAACCAATAACCGAGCATCAATAATCAAACAAATCACAAATACAAAAAAACAATCAACTGGTGGCACAGGCGTCTCGCCTGTGGACAACTCGTCTTTGCGAATCCGCCGCAGGCAGGTGAAGCCAATCCTCTGCTTATTCCCATCCCCGGCCCCGTACTCCGATACGGGGGCGGAGATTTAGAAGTAACAATACAAAAACAGGATCCTGTTTATCATCAGGATGAAGTTAAGTGTCAATCACATCCCATCCCTCAGGCAATACCGGGATTTTCCAATTAGGATCAGGACGCCATTTCTCCCAACCGTTGAAAATAGACTTGCCAGTCATGATCAAATCCCGCACTTGCGCGCCTTTGGCATACAATTCTTTAGCTTTCTCAGGGGACACAATCCCTAATTCCACCGCTTCTTTTAGCTCGTCCTCATCATCCCAGTGCCAGTCTTTCAAATTCGGCTGAATAATTAGGTCGAGTATCAAATCGGTATAATCGATGTGATGGTCTCTTCTTTGTGTTCTGCTTTCTAAATTGATATACCAGTGGCTAAATACGTTGTTCTCGTTATTCCAGAAGGCAATGATGGAATAAGTCTCACCCGGAATCGCCAACTTTATCATGAATGTTCCGTGATAATTAGTATGGTCTTTAAGCACCCATGCTTTGGTTTTGCGTTCATGACCGCGGGCTTCTCCGCCGGAAAGACTAGTGTGTCTTTTCGCCACTGTGCCCACCGGCCGGTAAACGACGAGTAGTTCCGGGGTATCCTGCACCACGCGGCAGGGATAAGCTGCCCAGATTTTTCCTTCCCACATCTCTCTCAGGACAATTGTCTCTCCCGGCTGATAACGCCTGATTACCAATCTACTACCTCCTCTGGATAAATGAGGAATAAACCCTGTTTTTATCATCCCGTTTTATCAGGATACTCCGGAATCCGCCGGAATGGCCATTCCGTAAGAAGAAAGAAAGCTCAACCCAGCTTCACCTTGCTCACCCGGTTCCCCAGGTCTTCCGTATCTTGCTTGTTCACCCTGATATAATTTCCCGTGACACCGGACCACTGCCCGTCTGCATCCTGTTTTTCCCAGAGTACGTCCAGCAATTCGCCGGAAAATTTTTCCCGGAAGTTCTGTTCGCTTTCTTTGGCCACCGCCAGCATCACCTGCGAGCGGGCTTTTTTCACCTTGTCGTTCACCGGTCCGCTCATGCCTGCGGCTTTTGTGCCGGCACGCGGCGAGTAAACAAAGACATGGATTCTGGCAAACTCCATCTGGCGGCAGAACTCCAGGCTCTCCTTGAATTCGGCATCGCTCTCTCCCGGAAACCCCACGATGACATCGGTGGTAATGGCGACTTCCGGGACGGCTTTACGTATCAGTTTGACAGTTTTTGCGTATTCGCCTAATGTGTACCGGCGGTTCATCCTTTTCAGCACTGTCTCGCTGCCGCTTTGCAAGGAAAGATGAAAATGGGGGCACAACCTCTTGTCCCGCCATAATTCCAGTAATTCGCCGGATATTTCCTGCGGTTGTAACGAAGACAACCGGATACGGGATATCGCAGTCTCGCCCAATACCCTCTTTGTCAGTGCGGCTAAATCGGTGGTCCCATCCGCATAAGCCCCGATGCGGGTACCTGTGAGCACGACTTCTTGATAATCCTCGTCAGTCAGTTTTTTCACGGTCGCGATAATTTCTCCGGCGGGCAGGCTTTTTTCCTTACCTCTTACATACGGCACGATGCAGTAGGCGCAGAAATTGGTACACCCGTCCTGTATCTTCACAAACGCCCGCGTGCGGAAGGTAGAAGCAATTTTATCTTTCACTTGTGCGCCGGTTTTTCGCAGTATGCCGCGCTCGTTCAGCTTCTCCAGCAGTTTCTCTTTTTCTTTATTATTCACCACCAGATCGGCGTATTTTGCCAGTTCGCCGGGATTCCCTTCGGCGTAGCACCCGGTCGCCACGATAAAGATTTCCGGATTGCGGCGGCGCACCCGGCTGAGCAAATGACGCGCCTTGGCATCCGCTGTATGCGTGACTGTGCAGGTGTTCAGCATAAAAACCTCAGCGTCTTCCGGCTTGGTGACCATCTCATGTCCCGCGGCTACAAATTGCCGGGCGAGCATTTCCGTTTCGGCTTGATTCAGTTTACAACCCAGTGTTTCAAATGCTATTTTCATCGGTACTTATTCATCCGGTGGCACAGGCGTCTCGCCTGTGAGTTACTCCATCGTTGCGAGCCCGTAGGTGGTACCCATTCAGCAGCTTGTCTGCTGTTCATCCCGTATGTAATCGGGGCGCGGCAATCTCCGGGTGGGGGAGGAACGCCGAACATCCCTGCACGGAATGCGTAAAAAACAGATGATTTTATTGACGGTTTGCTCGTTAATCAATTATACTTACCATTAATCAAATAGAGCAAATATTCCAGTTACATAACATTCAATTCTTACACACAGGAGGTTTCCTTTATGAATTACGAAAGCAGACGCGTCGTTGTCACCGGCATCGGTATCGTTAGCCCGCTGGGACTGGATGCCCCCTCTACCTGGGCGGCCTTGCTTGCCGGGAAATCCGGTACTGACAAAATCACCCTGTTCGATACTACCAAACATGAGACGAAATTCGCGGCGGAAGTGAAAAACTTTGATCCCGCCAATTATATCAACCGCAAAGAAGTCCGGCGTATGGACCGCTTCACCCAGTTCGGCGTCGTCGCCAGTATGGAAGCCCTCAAGAACTCAGGCCTCCAGATCACCGATGAAAACCGCTATAACATCGGCGTGCTCATCGGCAGCGGCATCGGCGGGCTGAACACCGTTTCCGAGCAATTGCAGACACTGCTGGAAAAAGGGCCCGACCGGGTCAGCCCCTTCCTCGTCCCCATGATGATCGCCGATATGGCCGCCGCTCAGACCTCGATCACTTTGGGCATCAAGGGCCCTAATTTCTGCGCCACTTCCGCCTGCTCTTCCGGCTCTGACGCCATCGGCACGGCCGTAGACATTATCAAACGCGGCGATGCCTTTGCCATGTTGGCCGGTGGTTCGGAAGCCGTGATTACGCCCATCGGTATCGCCGGTTTCAATGCCGCCCGCGCCCTTTCCACACGCAATGACGACCCGCAAAAAGCCTCCCGCCCCTTCGATGCCACGCGTGATGGTTTCGTGCTGGCAGAAGGCGCCTGTGTGATGGTGCTGGAAGATCTGGAACACGCGCAAAAACGCGGCGCTAAAATCCTCGGTGAAATTATCGGCTATGGCGCCAGCAGCGATGCCTACCATGTCACCGCCCCTGATGAAAACGGTGACGGCGCCATCCGTGCTATGCGCATGGCCATCCGCAAAGCCGGTTTACAGCCCGCTGATATCAACTACATCAACGCCCACGGCACCTCCACCCCCATGAACGACCGTATTGAAACCAAAGCCATCAAAACCGTCTTCGGTGAGTTCGCCCCTAAAATCCCCATCAGTTCCACCAAGTCCATGACGGGGCACATGGTCGGCGCCGCCGGCGCCGTTGAAGCCGCTATTTGTATAATGTCCATTAACGCCGGTGTTATCCCGCCGACGATCAATTATGCCAATCCTGACCCGGATTGCGACCTGGACTACGTGCCGAACACGCCGCGCCCCGCGAACCTGAATATCGCCCTTTCCAATTCTCTGGGTTTCGGCGGTCACAACTCCGTGCTGATCGTGAAGAAATATAAAGAGGCTTAGTCCTTGAACCACAAGCGTTGGAATCTTCGTCCCCCGCTGAGCCGGGAGCATCTGCTGTTGAAATCGGGATTCTCCCCGCTCATGTCCCAACTATTAGTCAACCGGGGAATTGAAGAACCCGCCGCCGCTTGGGCTTTTTTAAAGATCGACCCCAGCCTCTCGCCCGATCCATTTTTGCTCCACGATATCGAACCGGCGGTCAGCCGCATTTACCGCGCTTTGTTGGGCGCGGAAAAAGTGGCTGTTTACGGAGATTTCGATGCCGATGGTATTACCGCCACGGCGTTATTGATGTCCGGTCTATCCCAGCTCGGCATTAATGTCGTCCCTTACCTGCCGCACCGTCTCGATGAAGGGCACGGCTTGAAAATCGCCGCCCTGGAAAAGCTCCACGAGGAAGGCGTCACCCTCGTCATTACTGTCGATTGCGGCATTACCGGGGCGGCGGCTGTGAAACGCGCCAATCGCCTGGGACTGGATATCATCATCACCGACCACCACACGCCTACCCAGGAATTGCCACCCGCCCTGGCTGTTGTTAATCCCAAGCACCCGGATTCAGTTTATCCCTTCAAAGATTTAGCCGGTGTTGGCGTCGCCTATAAACTTCTGCAAGCGGTTAACAAAGGCCTCAACAAGACCGAAAGCCTGCATGATGTGCTGGACCTCGTGGCTGTCGGCACTGTGGCGGATATGACCCCCATGCTGGGAGAAAACCGTTATCTGGTGAATCAGGGCTTGCAGCAGATGAACCTCGTTTTGCGCATGGGTTTCAAGGAATTGCTCACTAAAGCGGGCATGAAAGACGGTAAACTATCCGCCAATAATATCACCTGGATGATGGCGCCGCGCATTAATACCGCCAGCCGTTTGCATGACGCGCTGCCCTCCTACGAACTGATGATGACCTCATCCTTGGAAAGAGCTCAGGCGCTGGCGGAATGGCTGGAAAGCAAAAATCTGGAACGGCAGCAGATCACCCAGGCCGCCGCAGAAGCCGCCCGCCAGCAGGTGCATGCTAAAGGCGTCCAATCGCTGCTGGTCATCGAATCCGGTGAATTCCCCGCCGGTGTTTCCGGGCTGGTTGCCGGCCGGATGACGGACGAATTCTACCGCCCGACCATAGTTGTGAAAAGCGGCAAACGCGTCACCTCCGGCAGTTGCCGCAGTATCCCTGAATTCAATATCGTCGAAGCTTTGACTCGATGCGGCGATTTGTTCCTCGATTTCGGCGGTCACGCCCAGGCCGCCGGTTTCACCTTGTTGACCCACAATATGGCAATTCTGGAAGCCCGCCTGCTCGCCTTTGCGGAACACTCCCTGGAAGGCGTCGACCTGAGACCGCGCATCGATATCGATGCCGAGGTCAATTTCAAAGACCTGACCGGTGAAGCCTACGCCGATATCCAGAAACTGGAGCCCTATGGTCAGCAGAATCCCGCCCCTGTTTTTGTGAGCCGCAAGGTCCGGGTTATCAGTTGCCGCACTATGGGCAATTCCGCCGAACACCTCCGCCTCAGGTTGCAGCAAGGCGAAGCCGCCTTCGACGCCGTTGCTTTCAACGCCGGGGATAATATCAAAGAAATTACCACTACGCTGGATATTGTCTATAATCTGGAACTCGATCAGTGGAACGGCCGCAACACCCTCAGGCTCAACCTCATGGACTTCACCAAAGCGAGGTAAGTGAACGTGGAACCGAAAAAAGCCATCGAAGTCCTGCAAAAAATACTGGAAAACCACACCCTGACCACGGAAGAAAAAGAAGCCATTATTGCCGCCATCGGCATGCTCAGTTGGGGCTCGCTGGCGCAAAGCCGCCTGAAAAACCTGAAAAACAAACGCGATACGGGCGGCAAGTGGTGAGAAATATCCACCAACTCGTTCCTGCAAGTTCCCGTCGATCTGTTGGCGATACTGGGCGATGTAGTTTTAGCTTGCCGTCTTGAGTTTCGTGCGCCGCTCGTGCGCCGTATCGGGAATCAGGAACACAATGGGAATTGTGGCGGCCAGCAGGATCGCGAACCCGCCAAAAATGTACTGCATCCCCGCCGGTTTATTCGTAAAGAAACTGAGTATCAGCGTCACTGAAGCCGTCCCGAACATCCCGCCAACCGCGCGGAACATACCCCTCATCCCGGTAACCGCCGCCACTTTCTCCGGCATCAGGTCAAGCGCGGCGTTATTCGAAGCCGGATTCGCAATCCCCATCCCTATCCCTGAAATCGCCACGATCAAAGATAATAACAGCAGATTATGAAAACCCAGACCGAAAATATTGACGTCATGATAGCCGCGGCTTAACAAAAGCAGACTTAAAATAATCAACGCCAAACCGATTATCATTGGTGAGCGGTATCGGAAGCGAATGATAAAAATAGATGTGATCGCGGAAACGATAATTGCCATGATCGAACGCGGTGTTAACAACAAACCATCCTGTTCGGCGGACATGCCGTAGGCAATTGTCGCGTAATAAGGAAGGTAAGATACCAGCCCGAAAATCACCGCCCCGAAAAGAAAATTGTAAATATTCACGGCCAGGAACGGCCGCCAGCGGAGCAGTTTCGTATCTATCATCGGTTGCTCAATACGGTCTTCGTAACGGAAGAATAATACGAACATGACCGCGCCGAGGATAAATAGCGCGCTCGTAATTATCCCTATTCCACCCGGGTGGTTAGCCCAGTTCGTGATACCGTAAAGAACCGCAAACACCGCCCCGACAAATAAACCAAGCCCGGTAAAATCTATGCGCCGGTTGGAGCTCGTTTGACTCATATCTTTTTCCGGTAATATGATAGCTCCGCAAATCAATAACAAAACGCCTATCGGCACGTTCACGAAAAATATCCATTGCCAGGAAAAATGTTCGATAATGAAACCTCCCAGGTTCGGCCCGATAATTCCTCCGATCGGAAAGATGCTGCCAAAGAGACCAATAAATTGCGCTCTTCTATTACCGAAAGCATCGCTGATAATGCCGGTGGCCGAAGGCAAAAATGTGCCGCCCCCGATGCCTTGCAAAACCCGGAAAATAACCAGTTGAATAATGTTTTGTGATAACCCCGCGGCGATCGAGCTCGCCGTGAACAAAATCACCGCCGCAAGGAAAAGCTTTTTTCTGCCCCACTCGTCGCTCAGCTTGCCGGCGATAGGCATTATTATGCTCTGTGAAAACTGATAGCCTGTGATCGCCCATGCCGCCAGCGCCAGATTGGTCTTTAGATCGATCATAAGAGTCGGCAACCCCACCGCCACAATAGTTGAGTCGATCGAACTCATCAATAAGGCTAAACCGACAATGACAAAAATAAAATAGGCGCGCTTTTGAGAAACGGCCATAATGTTCTAAACTACCTGCTTTCTTCTCCCATTCCTGATAACCTTAATCATAATCCAACCAATGCCTGAATACCAAAAGTTTCAACCGTCACCACCGGGTAAATGTTCTGGAGTATTATTATAATAACGTTAGAATGGTTATAGCCCGGAGTATTATTTTATCGTTGACTCGATATGCGATAATATGAATTGACAAGCGGAGACTTAATACCATGATGCGTGGCCGCTACAATTTTATCCGTGAAACCAGTAATGCCCCCGACGAGAAACCTAAAATCACTTGGAGGTTGACAAAACGTGTCTGGGGTTATGCCCGGCCGTATCGTTGGTGGATTCTTGGTATGTTGGTTCTTACGGTGGCCACTACGGGCCTCGGATTATTGACCCCTCTCATTCTGCGGGAGCTTATCGACCACACTTTGCCCGAACATAATATCCACGGTTTGCTGTGGCTCACCGCCGCCCTGGTTACAATACCGCTCATTTCCGGGTCGCTGAACGTTTTGAACCGGCAGGTTAATGCCCGGGTGGGAGAAGGCGTCACCTATGACCTGAGGGTAAATTTATTTTCCTATTTACAGCGTATGTCGCTGGGTTTTTTTACCAACACCAAAATCGGCGAGTTGATGAGCCGGCTCAACAATGATGTCGTAGGCGCGCAAAGCGCTATCAGCAACACCTTCGTCAACATCGTTACCAGCATGATTCAAGCCGTAGTTGTCGCCTCTGTGATGTTTACGCTTGAG